>JAFAUY010000069.1 GCA_019243005.1 Verrucomicrobiota bacterium
CGCGTTGCAATGGCGGGGTCGCGCCTCCGAACCCCGAACTCCAACGGCTACCCGCTACGGTAGAACGCGATGGTCGTGAGGAAATCGAGGGCACGCTGGAGGGGTGTATCTTTCAGCTTCGCGGGTTTGCCTTTGTTTGCCTGCTGCTCTTCGTACGCATCCAGGTCCGGGTTTTTTCCCGCCACCAAGGCCGCTTCGTTGGTTCGTGGCCGCTCATCTTCGGTTATGAAAGGCAGGCTCGAGGCATTATCGGTTGCCGCCAGAATCGCGTCCTGTTGTGCCGCCGGCAGCTTCACGTCGAGATCGGGGGCTACGCCGCTTGGAAAAATGTCTGGCATGCCCGGCACCTTGATCTCGGCGACGGCAATTTTTAACACCAGATTTTGTGCCACCGGCGTGCGGTCATACAGGACGGCACGGCCGCCGGTCCGTTCGCCGATCAGGAGTGCGCGGGCATACTTTTTCAAGGCGACCGCCAAAGCTTCGCCCGCGCCGGCGACCTCATGGTCGATCAACACCGCGAGGGGCCCGGTAAAGAGCGGCTCGCCAGTGGTGGTAAACGCGTGCTCCTCTTGCGTCTTCGCCTGGACCAGACGGAAAGCTTCCGTGTTGTTCGGTACGAATCGGGCCACGATATTCGCCGCCTGGGCGTAATTGTCTCCGGGCGGCACGGTTCGAAGGTCGAGCACGACGCCGTTGAGATTGTGCGTCCGGAAATCTTTCAAGGCCGCGTCCAGCCTGGATACCACCTGCGGGTTGATGCCGCCCAGCCGGACATAACCGAACCGAGCCAACAGGATTTCGCTGCGAAACGGCCGGTCCGGTGCTGGTACCGTAACCGCGCTCGGTGCCTCCAGCGAAACGCCGGGTCCCAACCGGGCCAACAATCCTTCCAGGGTGGCCTCACTCAGCTCCTGATTACTCAAGGACTGCTGGTCAACGTAACGGGACTTGATCGCCGACAGGATTTGTTGCACCTCGGCGGGGTCGAGTTTATCGACCGACTCGCGCACGGCAGCCGGAGAACTGTCCGGACTGGGCCGGGGAACCGCAGCTGCCGCGGTGCCTGTGGGTTGCGGGACCGTGGCGGGCTGGGCGCTGCCGGCCCATGGCGCCAAGCTGGCAAGAATAAGAATTAAAGCCGCAAACCGGCAACCGCACATAAGGATTTCCCTCCGATTCAGATTAGCCCGATGTCGCGCCGGAAATAGCGGCCATCAAACCGTATCCGCTCGACGGCATCGTAAGCACGGCGACGCGCGGACGAAAGGTTCGCGCCCAGCGCGGTCACCCCCAGAACGCGGCCACCGGCAGTGAGCACCCGGTTGTCTTCCTGCTGGGTGCCGGCATGAAAAATAACCACGTCTTCAAGTTGCTCGGCTTCCGCCAATCCGGCAATCGGTTTTCGCGTGTCGTACCGGTCGGGGTAGCCACCTGAAGCGAGTACGACGCACACCGCGGACTGCGTGGTCCATGCGGGCGTCACCTGGTCGAGGCGCCGCTCCAAAGTTGCTTCGAGCAGGTCCAGAAGGTCGGTCTCCAGGCGGGGGACGAGCGCCTGGGTTTCGGGATCGCCGAAACGGCAGTTGAATTCCAATACCTTCGGGCCTTCTGCGGTCAGCATGAGTCCTGGAAATAGCAGCCCTCGGTATACCAGCTTGTCGGTCTGGATACCGTGAAGGAAAGGCTCCAGGATCTGCCGCCGGATTTCAACCAGGTCCGGCTCCGCCAGCTTATTCGACGGGCTGAATGATCCCATCCCGCCGGTATTCGGTCCCCGGTTACCTTCGTACAACTGCTTGTGATCCTGCGCGGTGGGAAACAGGAGAAAACTGCGGCCGTCGACCAGGGCATGCACGGAGCATTCGGTCCCGACCAGGAATTCCTCCAGCACGACGGTGCGGCCGGCCTCGCCGAAACGCCCCTGCTCGAGCATCTCCGTAACGACCCGCTCCGCCTCGGGCCGGCTTTGGGCGATGACCACGCCTTTACCGAGCGCCAGGCCGTCTGCTTTGACCGCAACCGGAAAGCTGAAATCCCCCAGCGCCGCTCGCGCTTCGTCCCGCGATCGGCAGACCGCATAATGCGCGGTGGGAATGCCGTGCCGGACCATGAAATCCTTGGCAAAGCTCTTGGAAGACTCGAGTTTTGCCGCCGCTTGCCGCGGGCCGAAGGCGCGTCTGCCGGCGTCCTCAAACAGGTCGACCACGCCCCCCGCCAAGGCGTTATCCGGGCCGACTACCGTCAGGTCGACGTCCTGCTGTTCCGCAAACTTCAGGAGGCCCGGAAAGTCTCCGGCCGAAATGGCCACATTGGTACCCACGCGTGCGGTGCCGGCGTTGCCCGGCGCCACGAAAATTTCGTGTACCCGGGGAGAGCGCCGCAGCTTCCAAGCCAGCGCGTGCTCGCGCCCGCCGCTCCCGATGACAAGAACTTTCATGACCAGCTGCCGGCCCTACGGCGCCGAGAGAACGTAAACCGCTGGTGCCGGCGGAAGGGTTGCGTGTGAAACGATGAATTGGTTCCCGGGAATTCGGACCACGTTGATGTTGTGCAGCCGGGATAGCCAGTCGCCCAAGGGGCGTAGCGGAACTTTGCCGGAATAGCGGGTTGCGTACATCATCGGTACGATGATCCGAGGTTTGAGGCGCTCGAGCGTTTGCCTGCGTTTATCATCCGTGAACGTCGGAGGTCCGCCAGCCGGCAGGAAGAGCACGTCGACCGTCCCAATTTGGAGCGACTCCGACAGGGTGATCGCATCTTCGATCGCCCCGAGGTGACAAAAGCGGACCCCGTCCATGGACCAGACATAAGCCACGTTGAGCTTGCTTTGGGTGGAGTAGTTCTCGGAACTGGTGCGTACGCCGCGCACGAGGATGCCGCTCGCCCGGTCAACCCCGACCGCCATCGAGCTTCGAAAAATCTGCGGTGAACCGGATACCAGGTCGGTGTCGTCGGCGGTTTCATCCTCATGGGTTATAAGCACGACGTCACCTTGGATGCTTACCGGTTTTACCGGGTAGTTGAGAACGGCTGGGTTGAAGGGGTCAATCACCACGCTTAAGCCGATCGAAGAACTTACGCGAAAGCAGCCGTGCCCAAACCATTGCACGGTCGCCTGGCGCGGCCCGGTAAACTGAGGGCGATTTTCACCGCGATCGCGGCGGTGTCCGCACCCGGCGAGGAGAAGAAAGGCGGCGAGCAGCAGAAGAAGGCGCCGGTGCATGGGAAGAAGGCCACCACAGAAAATGCCACAAATGCCACCAGCGGAAGAATGCCACAAATTCAGTGACGGGTAACGGGTAACGCGTAACGGGTAACGGGTGCAGTTCGGCATTCGGCGTGTGACTGTGAGCGCCGGGTATTACGGGTGTCAAGCGCAGGATTAGCCTTCCCGCCATGAGCCCGCGTGGACCTGTGAGTGCCGGGCGTCGGGTGTCGGGTAAAAGAGATGCCCTGCCCTCCGCGTGATCCAAACGCCAAACCCCACCCGTTACGCGCTACCCGTTACTCGGCACTGCTACCGGTGGCCGCCGCCATGGAATCCGCCCCCGTGGAATGCACCGCCATGAAATCCTCCAAGCGGGCGCGGACCGCCGAAATGGTGCTCCCCGAAGTGCCGCCCGTAAAAGTGGTGATAGCCTCCCCCAAGGATTATTCCACCGCCGTAATAGGGGCCGAAGTCACCGTAGTAGGGACCTTCATAAGGACCGGGACCATAACCGGCACCATAATACCCATCGGCGCATCCACTCAGCAGAAAAACCGCGATCGCGTCGCCGATTAGGAAAAGCTTTCGGCTTGTGTTCATAAATACTAAATACCACTCGCAGCTGAGCTGGAGCCCGGCTTGGCGACGTTAACGCTTCTCGATGCGAAAATCGGCTGCCTGATCAAATTGCTTTTTCTGTTCCGGAGAAAGCTCATTGTAGCGGGCCCGAATGGTGTATCCGCCGACCAGTTTGCCATTATCCACAAAAACCCAGTCAGAGATCTCGTCGGGATTCACCGAAACGAGTTCGCCTTCTTTCAGCCCGTGGATCTTTGTCGGGGTATTGTCTATCCGGCCGTGGAAGCGGTTTCCGCTGAAGCGCACGTCAGAAAGCCAGAGGTGTTCTACCTCATTGCCCTGTCTAAAAGCCTTTTTTACTTCAAAGTCCTGCTGACCCGGCGACGGATGTTGCAAGGCCGCGATGAAGGTGCCGACGGTCCTCCGCGCCTGCAGAACCGCGCGATGCATCTGGGCATGGTTATGCGGAACGTCGAACGATTCGGGCTCGGCGTTTGACCGTTTGAGTTCCTGCCCGACGGGATGATCGGCCATGGCGTTTTGCAAGGCGATCCCGCCAAAAACCAGCGCCCCAGTTAGTAGCAGCGAGTTGATTTTCACACGGTGAGGTAGCACCCCCGGCAGGATAAGTAAAGGCGTCCGGGTTGCGATCATCTTTGCTTACCCGGGGCCAGGGCGAGGCCGGCGACTCCAGCGGCTCCCGGGCCTGGCGCTCGGAAACGAAACGGCGGGAAGAATCGTTGAATTCGCGCAGGGCATCGAAGGCCGGCCCGGGCCGGGAGGCGGAGCGTCGTCGAAGTGTTGCGCCCGAGAAAAGCCGGGCCCGGCGTCCTAACCGGACGATCAAGGTACGGATGGCAATGATCGGCTTTTCGGCCGAGATTGCGCCGAGGCGAACCTTAGGAATCTGTAAGTATGAAGGCACCTTCATCCTCATCCGAAACTGAACAGTTCGAACGCATCAGGACCGAGGTGTTCGAAACCCCGGATGCCGCCGTCGGCCGAGTCGCGCAACGGCTGGCAAAACTCATCCGCAGCCGTGCAGCGATGGGGCAGCGGGTTGTGTTGGGTCTGGCCACCGGGTCTACCCCGGTGAAATTATACCGTGAGCTGATTCGTTTACACCAGGAAGAAGCGCTCTCGTTCCGAAACGTGGCGACGTTCAACCTCGACGAGTATTACGGCCTCTCGCCGGAACACCCGGAGAGTTACCACCGGTTCATGCACGACCAGTTGTTCCGGTGGGTCGATCTTTCACCGGAAAGCACTCATGTCCCGGATGGGACGGTGCCGCGCGCCGGCGTCTTTGCGTACTGCGCGGGTTACGAGCGGCAGATCGCTGAGGCGGGCGGCCTGGATCTGCAGATTCTCGGCATCGGACGCACCGGTCACATCGGGTTCAACGAACCGGGCTCCGGTCCGGACTCGCGTACCCGGATGGTGGCGCTCGACCGGCTGACCCGGCGGGATGCGGCCCGCGATTTTCGAGGCGAAGCCAACGTACCGGCTTACGCCATTACCATGGGCGTCGGCACCATCCTTGAAGCGCGCGAAATCATCCTGCTGGGTTGGGGCGAAGCCAAGGCTCCCGTCCTGCGGGATGCGATCGAAGGGCCCGCGACCGCAACCGTGCCGGCCAGTTTTCTGCAGCATCATCCCAACGCCCGTTGTTACCTGGACCGCACCGCTGCCGGTGAGCTCACCCGGTTTCGCTATCCGTGGAAGGTCGGCCCGGTGCGCTGGGATGAACCGTTGACCCGGCGTGCCGTTGTCTGGCTCGCAAACGAACTGCGCAAGCCCGTCCTGCGGCTTCGGGATGAAGATTACTCCGAGAATGGTTTGTCGCCCTTGCTGGTGGAAACCGGGTCGGCCTACGGCCTGAACATCCGGGTTTTTAACCGCCTTCAACATACCATCACCGGCTGGCCTGGAGGCAAACCTAACGCGGATGATTCGCACCGTCCGGTACCGGCGGAGCCGGCCCGGAAGCGGGTTTTGGTCCTCAGCCCCGAGCCGCTGGACGCGGAACTGGGGATGGCCGGCACGTTGAGCCGGTTGGTGGCGCAAGGCCACGAGGTGAGCCTGGTGCACCTTACTTCCGGTAACCTGGGGGTGCCGGACGGTGAAGCCAAATTGGCCGTCAATCTGCTTAAAGCGGCGGCCCAGCAAGGCGGGACGGCCGGTGCCGGTCAAACCGGCTGGCCGCATGAACTCGAGCAGGAACTTGAGTCAAAGTCGCCGCTGGACGAGGACAGCGCCGGTTTGCGCCGGTTTAAAGGCCTGATCCGGCAAGCGGAGGCTCGGGCCGCCGCCCGCGTGCTTGAGATCGCCGCTTCCGCCACCGTTCACCTCAACCTCGCCTTCTACGAGCGGGGACGTTACCGGCAATTCCGCACGGCCGAAGACGACGTTGATCGTGTCGCTGCCCTTTTCCGGCAGTTGCAACCGCACCAGGTTTACCTGACGGGCGCCCGTTCCGAACCAAACAGCGTGGCCGGCATCGCTTTTCAGTTGTTTCGGAGCGCATGGGCGCGGAACCGTACGGAACCGTGGGCGCGGTCGTGTCAGGTCTGGTTGTACGCCGCAAGTGAACGGGCGTGGTCGCCGGATGAAATCGAGATGGCCGTGCCCCTGAGTCCCGCGGAACTGCTGGTCAAACTTGACGCGCTCTGCCAGTACCGTTCCCAACGCAATCAAACCCCGTTTTTTCGAGACATGGGCGGAGAGCTTTGGCAGTTGGCCGAGGACAACAACCGCGCAACCGCGCAGGCCTACGACCGCCTCGGCCTCGCCGAGTACGAAGCCATGGAGACCTTTCGACGGTGGCGGGTAACGGATGTTGAGTAAATGCCACAAGCGGAAAAATGCCACAAATGAAGAGGCCTTTATTCGCGCATCGTGAGCGCACCAGGCATCAGCAATCAACGAACTGCTGCCGGAAATGAATTTCTGAAGGCAGGCGTGCGGTTATTTTTGGCATTCTCCGGTTTCACCGCATTCCGCCCCTCACCGGCGCATCGAATTAAGGCTTATAACTGCGATCGGTCGAAGTCAGCCCTTTGTGGCATTTTTCCGCTTGTGGCATTTGTGGCATTTTACTTGGCTTGCAACACCTCTTGCGCGGCGCGGATCCCACTTTCGACGGCGCCGTGAACGGTTGCGGGCCGGGCAGGGTTGGTCGCTTCGCCGGCCCAGAAGAGGACTCCCTCCGTGGGCGCCGCCAGAAGCGCGCGGGCGCCCACTCCGCCGGGACGCACAAACGAGTAACCCAATCCGGCGAACGGGTCGGCTGACCAATCCACGAACCGGAACGCTACCACCGCCGGGTCCCGTGGCAGCCCAAAAATCGCCCGCAGATCCGCCGTTACCGCCCGGACCGCGCCTTTCGGACCGAGGCGGTTCAGCGCCTGGGCGGCGGAAGCGCCCGTGTAAACGGTCAGCACCGGCCGTTCGTGGTTTCGTCCTGCACCGGTTCGCCAGAAAAATCGGGGATGCAGAGGCGTCGAAACCCGCTCCAGGTTAGCCGGCCAGAATGGGCGATTGAAATGCAGGATGATTTTGGTGACCGGTCCCGAGCCAAGTTGCTCAAGCGCACGACCTTTGTCCGGCGGCAACCCGGGGAGAAAACGGGGACGGCCGGCCTGGAGCAGCGCTAAAGGTAACGTGACGATCACGCGCCGGGCACGGAAGACCTCTCCCCGCCTGGTTACCAACTCGACGCCATCCCGTCGCCAACGGACAAGGTCCACCGGGCTGGAAAGCCGGACCGGCAGGTCGCGTGCAAAAAGGTTCAGCCAGGCCGAATAACCGTCATCGATCCGAAAGTCACGGTCGCCGTCGCCTGCGTAATCGGCCTCGAGCAGGCTGAACGCGCTCAGTTCGACCGGATCGGCAGCGTTAAGGCCCTGATACGAACCTTCGACGATTCTGCCGAAATCGGTGCCGGTGGGAATGCCCAGGATTCGTAAGAGGCTTGCCACGTCCAGGTCGGGACGATCCTGCCGTTGCCGCTGCTTAACGGCGTCCATGACATCCCGGCCCGTAAGGCTAAGGGCGCGCGCGGCCCCGGCGTGCTTGCCGGCTTCGACGTCGCGCAGGGAGATCAGCTCGTCGCCGGCATATAACAGGTACCGTTCAGCATCGCCGAAAACCTCGGTCGTGTGCAGTCCGGCCGAGCGCACCAACTCCCAGGTGTGGACGTGTTCGCCGTGGATGAACTCGGCCCCCAGTTCAACCGGGTACGGGCAGAAGGTAAGGTCGGTCAGGATCCGGCCGCCGACGCGCTCCTGCGCCTCCAGGCTGAGTACATCGCTGCCGGCCTGTTGCAACGCGCGCGTTGCGGCCAGGCCGGCGGCGCCCGCCCCAATCACGATGACGTCGTGCATAACGGTAACAAGTGACAAGTAACGGGTAACGCGTAACGAGTAGCGGGTGGTTGGTCGTGCCCCACTCGACACCTGACCCTCCTTTGGATCTCTTTTCGATTTTTCAGCCGCAGTCTGCGATCCTCCTCGCACCCGTTACGCGTTACTTGTTTGTTACCACTGCTTCAGGGCCGAGACGGGCCGCGGCTGGAGCCAATTCAACGATTCGCGGATGGCCCGGGTGATGAAAAGTTTCGCCTCGCCAATGGCTGACGACAGGTCTTGGCCGAGCGCCAATTGCGCTGCGATGGCCGCGGAGTAAGTGCATCCGGTGCCGTGGGTGCAAGCGCGTTGGAGGAAGGGCGCCGTAAACTCCGTGGGCTCACCCGACCCGAAAAGGACGTCAACGGCGGTTTTTCCCCGGAGGTGGCCTCCCTTGACGAGGAAAGGCACGCCGAACCGCGCCGCGAGTTCGCCGCCAGCCGCCCTCAGGTCGGCAAGGCTGGCAAGTTTACGACCCGTCAGGGCGCCGGCTTCGTCGAGGTTGGGCGTTACGAGGGAGGCCAACGGCAGCAGCCGTTCCTCGTACGCCTTGACCGCGAGCGGCTGGAGCAACGCGTCGCCGGAACTGGCGATCATGACGGGGTCAACGACCAGCGCCGGCCGTGAAGCCCGCGGCAGACGCTCGAGCTCGTCGCAGACCGCCGCGATGATGCCGGCTGAATAGAGCAGGCCCGTTTTCACCGCCCTTACCGGGTAGGTCTCAAACCCAAGTTTGATCTGGTCCCGCACCACCCCGACGTCGATGGCCTGGATGCTTTGAACCCGGCCCGGCACCTCCGCGACGATGCAGGTGACGGCCGTCAGGCCATGCACGTGAAAGTGGGAAAAAGTCTTCAGGTCTGCCTGGATACCGGCTCCAGCCGAGCTATCTGAACCGGCGATCGTCATCGCCACCGGAGTGCCCATGGAAACCACTTTTCATTTGGTTCGGGTCATTGTACACCAATTCGTGGTGGTCTTTCGCGAGCTTCCAGAGGTGCGCGTAACGGTCGACAAGGTGGTGTATGTTCCGACCCTTGAAGCGCCGCAAGAGCGACCGTATCCCTTCGTTTATTTCATCACCATCGATAATCAGTCGAACGAAGTGGTGACCATTCGCGGCCGCAAGTGGGTCATCAGCGATGATCGCGGCCAAAAAGTCGTCGTCGAAGGCGATGGCGTGGTGGGGGAACACCCGCGTTTACGTCCGGGCGAGCGCTTCTCCTATAATAGTTACCACGTGATCGGGTGTCACAGCGTGGCCGAAGGATCATTTATCGGCACGAGTGAAGACGGGCTGCCGTTCATCACCCGGATCCCCCGCTTTGAGATGTACGTTCCGCCGTCCGCCGGTTCCGAAACGAAGGCGTGAGGCGCCCGGCAAAAGCCCGGTCGCTGCTTCCTAGTTTTTTTCCCCGGCCGCCGCCTCAGGCTTTGGTGGGGGACGCTTCAGCCGCCTCCATTTTCTTAACCTGGTACCTGAAGGCTTCCTCTGAGATGCCGTGCGATACCGGTATATCCAGGTGCTCGGTCAAAAATTCTTCGACCGGTATCCAGCGTTCACCGTCCCAGACCGTCTTGGTCCAGGCGCATACGGTCAGCATGCTGCGTTGCAGGGCCTCAATCCGGGCGTGAGATGCCCTCAGTTTCTCAAGGAGTTGCTCGCGCACGGCGGCCGCCGCCCGCTCCGCCTCTTGCTGGCGCTGTACCAGGTCACCGATCAGAAGCACAAGCACGATCAGAACGATGGTCAGCAGCACCAATAAGGCCACGGCCAACCGGCCGTTCCAGTTTCCCCGGATGATCACGTAGTAAACAACCGAGCCGAGCAGCACCGGACCTACCGCCGCCGCGGGAAGAAGGCGGCGCACCATCGTCCCGGCAAACCGGTCCGGTTCAAACACGTAACCCAAACCGCCACGGGGGCTAAGGGCAACGAAGCCGCTGCCCAGGACCATGCAGAGGGCCGCGACCGGCAGCGACATGCCTGAAAAAGCGGTGTCCATGCCGCTGAGTCCGGCCGAACCGGTCAGAAAACCCGAGAGGGCCAGGATCGGGAAAAACCAGCCCAGAATCGATGCCATCGTAAAGGCTCCGGCGCGCTCTCCATTCGGGCGGAATAACAGCGCGGCGACCGCAAAGATGAGGAAAGTCGCGCAGGCTTCCGGCGAAGGGCGTCCCGTACTGTCATGGACGATGAGGACGACCTTTTCAGGGAAGAGCAGCCGATCGACCCAGGTTGCGTCCCGGCAAAGGGCATTTTCTGCCAGGAAGAAAACGGCCGTGGAGCCCAGCAGCGCACCGAGCGTCTGGGCCGTTCGCCAGCGCCAGCGCGAGCCGGTGGCGCGGTAATTTCCGAGGAAAATGAGGCATAACCCTAAGCCGGCCAGCAGGACCATGCTCCATGGGTAAATCGGAGCCAGGCTCGGGACGGGGTGACGGGCGAAATTGAGGTCGAAGATCCAGCCGTAAAGGCCGACGCCGAGCCCGATAATCAAGAGTAGCCCTGCGTGAACAGGAAAAGGGATTCGCGCTTTATCGGGTGAGTAGACGGCCATGTTGGTATGCGCTGAGGCGCCGGAAGCACGGTCAGTTGTACCATTATTATTGTTTTTATCAATATTATATTATTTTTCAATATTTGACTTTGGCCATTCGGGCGCGTCCGGCCGGGCCGGCCCCCGAGGCCTTGCCGTCGGGGCGTCCCGCACTTTTGCCTGGATTGCAGCGCGTGACCTGCCACACTACCCATCGCGACCATGAGTTCGCTCCTGCGGTCAAATGGAACCTTCACCGGTGCGCACCCAGCCGTCCTCGCCGCGGCAGTTACGCCGACCTCCCGCTTATCCGCCCTGTGACCCATGAAATTGCTTGCTGTTCACCCAAGCTGTTTGATGTACTCCAAGATCTACCTGCGCCTGGAGCCGCTCGGGCTTGAGTTGGTTGCCTCGGCGGCGCGCCGGGATGGTCACGATGTACGCGTGATCGATCTGCAGACCGAAACGCACCGGGACTATTTTCGCTGGATCGGGTCCTGGACTCCCGATGCCGTGGTTTTCTCGTGCAACTACCTGGCCAACGTGCCGGAAATCCTCGATCTGGCGAAGGCGACCCGAACCCTCCGGCCAGACGCGTTGATCATGGTCGGCGGCCACAGCGCCTCTTTTATAGCCGCCGAACTTCTGGAGCACGGCGCCGGCGCCATCGACGCCGTGCTTAAAGGCGAGGGCGAACCGGTCATCACCGCGGTCTTGGACGCGGCGCGACATGAGCGGTCCAACCTGCACCGGCTTCCCGGGGTCCAGACCGCGGCGGGAGAGGGGCCACGGCCGGTTTTTGTGCAGAGCCTTGACACCATCCTGCCTGCACGCGACTTGCTCCGGCATCGCCGCAAATACTTCATCGGGGTGCTGGATCCCTGCGCTTCGATCGAGTTCAGCCGCGGCTGTCCCTGGGACTGCGTCTTCTGCAGCGCGTGGACCTTTTACGGACGGAGCTATCGGACCAAGTCTCCCGAGTGCGCCGTAGAGGAATTGAGCGCGATCAAGGAATCCGGGATTTTTCTGCTGGACGACGTCGCCTTCATCCAGGCCGAGCATGGGATGCGCATCGGCGAGCTGATCGCCCGGCGGGGCATCAAGAAGAAATACTACCTGGAAACCCGGGGCGATGTGCTCCTGCGCAACCGGGAGGTGTTCAAATTTTGGCGGCAGATCGGTCTCAAATACATGTTCCTGGGCATTGAAGCGATCGATGAGGAAGGGCTGAAACGGTTTCGAAAACGGGTAAATCTTTCGAAAAACCTTGAGGCGCTCGAGTTTGCCCGTTCGCTGGGCGTCACCGTGGCGATCAATCTGATTGCCGATCCCTCGTGGGACCGGGAGCGCTTCCGGGTGATCCGTCACTGGTGCATGGAGATTCCCGAAATCGTCAACATCAGCGTCAACACGCCTTACCCCGGCACGGAAAGCTGGCGCACCGAGTCGCGCCGGCTTACGACGCGGGACTACCGGCTCTTCGATATCCAGCACGCGGTGTTGCCGACGCATCTGCCCCTGGCGGATTTCTACCACGAACTGGTCGAGACCCAGCGCGTGTTGAGCACGAAACACCTCGGTTTCGCGGCGCTGCGCGCTGCCGCCGGTTTGGCGGCGAGACGCTTGCTGCGGGGCCAGACCAATTTTGTCCGGATGCTCTGGAAGTTTAACAGCGTTTACAACCCGAAACTGCAGCTTGCGGATCATCAGCAACCCGTGCGCTACGAAATTTCGCTTCCGCCCGAACGGAAGGCGCAAATTGATCGTGGGGCTTTGTACGTGCACGCGGCGGGCGGCCGCAGGGGCCGCCAAATCGATAATGAGACGGAAACGTTCGTCGAGGCGACGCGCATGGGCACCGAGCCCCCGTGAGGGCGGTATCGCCGCGGGAACCGGCAGGGCGGGGGAGAGCCGCCGTTGGGCACCCGTCAGCCGTCTCCGGTTCTCTCCAGCCACACCTGTGTCCCTTCGCCGGTGATCAGGTAAGGCTCACCGGGGCGCGCCAGATCGTCGCTTTGGACTTCAACCGTGCAACTCAGGCTCTCCAAGTCGAGCGGTTGCGGCAAGGCAGCGGCGGCTGCCCGGCGCGCCAGGTCCAGCGCGTGCCGGGTGGCGCCCTCAATCGTGCCGAGCCGGCGTTTGACCTCCGGCGGGAACAGCACGATGGCCGTGACGCTGATCCCATGCCGAGAGGGATGGCGCGGGTCCGGTGGAGTCGCCCAACGAATCAGAAGCACGTCTGGCGGCCTTGATTTCCGGTCCCTGGAGTGGTGGTCGTCCCAGGTCGTCCTTTGCTGGACACGTCGAGCCGGAGAGAGATGGGCCCCATTAACCTGCAAATTCTGTATATACTGACTGAAGGCGGTTCCCCCGGCTGACTCACCGGGGTTAACTGCCTAACGAAATGAGCCGATGTCGTACCGGGTCGTCTTGCCATCGAGGCTGACGAGCACAACCTCATTGGTAACCGCATCCACGTAAGAAGACACCAAACCCCCGCGCGACGCATTTACGGTCCCGTGTTTTCCAAGCCGGTAATGGCGTGTCACCGCTCTGCAGATTAGCTCCTCTTTGGTTAGAACCGGACAAACAGCATTCATACTTCGTAGCATTGGTATGCCCTCCTGGATGGTGCCTGTAAAGAAAGCGAACTACATCCAATCGGATCAGTATGGGAATACGGATTATCTATGGATTTATTAATCCGAATTCTTTCACACGGCGTCACACGGCGGCCACGAAAATGCCACAAGCCGAAAAATGCCACGAACGCCCCAAATGAGGAGAGATCATCCGCAGAACCCGCAGAAAAGAGACAAGACATCCACAGATTACGCAGATTATACCGATTAAGAGGACGCCTCACGATGGCATTGGACTCTCCTCATTTGGGGCATGCTTCGATTTGTGGCATTTCCTTAGAGGCTCGGCGGGGGTAAAGGCGAAGTACCGGGTGCAGGACTGGGCGTCACCCCCGGGGTGGCGGGAGTTGCCCCGGGCGGCGGCGTGGCGGTCGGCCCCGGGATTTCTCCCGGCGTCAGGACCGGGGTGGGGGAAGGCGAAGGGCTCGGTTCATCCAGACCGGCCGGCCGGCTGCCGGCTAGGCCAAGGGGAACAACTTGAAGCATGAGGGCGGCCGTCAGAGGGGCAAGTTGGCGCCTGGCGCAGCGGGCCGGCTTGTTTGGAGGGATGCTCATGCGGGTAAGGATACGCTTGGATGGTACCGAAAGCGAGGTGGCCGCGGCTTAAAAAACCCGGCTCTTTCATTCGCTCGGGACGCGGCGTTATGGTATGGGCTTACGCCGTTTGGTTGCACGCGGTTAGAACGAAATGAAGTTTCCAAAATGAAGTCTTTCGATCCGGGCGCGATAGAAAGAAAGTGGTATCGGTATTGGGAGGAGAACGGTTTTTTCTCCCCTTCCGGCCGAGGCGATCCCTTCTGCATTACGATTCCTCCTCCAAACGTCACGGGCACGCTGCACATGGGGCACGCCTTCCAGGCGACGATCATCGACACCCTGCTGCGTTACCACCGGATGTGCGGGTACAACACGCTCGGGCAACCGGGGACGGATCACGCCGGCATCGCAACCCAGATGGTCGTGGAACGCCGGTTGATGGCCGAAGGCCAGAGCCGCCATGCGATGGGACGCGAGGCGTTTATCGAACGGGTCTGGGAATGGAAGGAACGTTCGGGCCAGACCATCACCACGCAATTGCGACGGATGGGGGTCTCCGTGGATTGGTCTCGGGAGAGATTCACCATGGACGAGCGCCTGTCGCCGGTGGTACTGGATGTGTTTGTCCGGTTGTACGAAGAAGGTTTGATTTACCGGGGCCAGCGGCTCGTCAACTGGGACCCCGTCCTGCGGACGGCGATCTCGGACCTTGAGGTCATCAACGAGGAGGAGGCGGGCAGCCTCTGGCTGATTCGCTACCCGCTGGTGGGCGGGGAGGATCACCTGGTGGTGGCGACGACGCGGCCGGAAACGATGCTGGGCGACGTGGCCGTGGCCGTCCACCCCGCAGACGAGCGCTACCGGAGATTCATCGGGCGCAGCGTCGAACTGCCGCTTGCCGGCCGGCGGATCCCGGTGATCGCGGACAGCTACGTCGATCCCGCGTTCGGCACGGGGTGCCTGAAGATCACGCCGGCGCACGACTTCAACGACTATGAAGTGGGGCAGCGGCATGGATTACCCCTCATCAACATCTTCACCGTCGATGCCCGCCTGAACGACGCGGTTCCCGAAGCCTACCGCGCGCTGGACCGTTACGAAGCGCGTAAGCGGATCGTTGCCGATCTGGAGGCCCAGGGTTTGCTGGCCGGGATCCAGCCGCACGTGCAGGTGATTCCTCGCGGCGATCGCAGCCACGCGGTGGTCGAGCCGTACCTTACGTACCAATGGTTCGTCAAAACCGGACCGCTTGCCGGGCCGGCCATCGAGGCGGTCCGCGACCAAAGGATCCGGTTGGTCCCGAAAGGTTGGGAAAAGACTTTCTTCCAGTGGATGGAAGAGATCCGCGACTGGTGCATCAGCCGGCAGATCTGGTGGGGACACCGCATTCCGGCATGGTACGATCCCGAGGGCAGGGTGTATGTCGCCCGCAACGAAGCCGAAGCGCGGGTAAAATATGGTCTTTCCGCGGACCTGCCGCTGCAGCAGGACGAAGACGTCCTGGACACATGGTTCAGTTCGGCCCTTTGGCCTTTTGCAACCCTCGGTTGGCCGGACCAGACGCCTGAGCTGAAGACCTTTTATCCGACCACGGTCATGGTGACGGCGTTCGACATCCTGTTTTTCTGGGTTGCGCGCATGGCGATGATGGGCTTGAAACTGACCGGCGACGTTCCTTTCCGGACCGTGTATATCCACGGTCTTGTCCGGGACGCTCACGGGCAGAAAATGTCGAAAACGAAGGGCAACGTGCTGGATCCCCTCGACATCATTGACGGGAGAGACGTTGATTCCCTGGTCGCCAAGATGACGCAGGGTCTGATGCAGCCGGAGATGGCGGAACGCATCGCCAAAAATGTCCGCCGTGAATTTCCCCAGGGGTTTGAAGCCTACGGGACGGACGCCCTTCGATTTACGTTTGCAGTGCTGGCCGGTTCGGGGCGCGACATTGCTTTCGATATCCGCCGGCTGGCCGGATCGAGGGCGTTTTGCACGAAGGTCTGGAACGCGGCGCGCTTCGTTCTTATGAACGTCGAGAATGCGGCGCCTCCAACTGTGCCGGGCGAAACGGGTGAACGCGGGAATGCGATTGACCGCTGGATACGCTCCCGCTTTGCCCGTGCCCTTGACGAAGTGAAAAGGGGCATCGCGGATTACCGTTTTGATCAGGTTGCCCAGGCGATCTACGAGTTTACCTGGAGCCACTATTGCGACTGGTACCTGGAGTTATCGAAGGTCGTGCTCGCCGATGCCGAGAAATCTCCCGAAGAGCGAGCGGCGACCCGGCGAACGCTGATCGAGGTTCTGGAGAGCCTTTTGCGGCTGATGCACCCGGTGATGCCGTTCATCTCGGAGGAACTCTGGCAGGCGGTCGCCCCGTTGGCCGGCGTGAGCGGTAAAAGCATCATGCTTCGTCCCTTTCCGGAAGAGAGCCGGTATTGCCCCGATGAGGACGCGGAACAAGAGATCGAATGGCTCCAAAAGATGGTCATCGAGATTCGGCGCATTCGCGCGGAAATGGACGTTCCTTACCGCAAACAGGTGGCGCTCTTTCTATCCGGGGGCGACGATCGGGTCCGGGACTGGGTGGCGCGCAACCGTGGGTTCATCGTCAGCCTCGGCAAGCTCTCTTCCGTTGAGTGGTTGGCGCCCGGGGTGAGCGAGCCGGAATCGGTGGTTGCGGTGGTGGGAGATCTCCGGCTGTTGATTCCGATGGAGGACCTGATTGACCGGGAAGCGGAATTGAAGCGGTTAAGCCGGGAGATTGATGCGCTGAACAGCCAGCTTGCCAAGAGCCGGGCGAAACTCGACAACCCGAGTTTTGCGGCGCGTGCACCCGCGGCGGTGGTGGAACAGGAGCGTCAGCGACTGGCGGATACGGAGCGGAACCTGGAGAAACTCCAGAGCCAAAAATCGCGCCTGGAAGGCACCGCCTGACGGATTTCGCAGGAGAATAACCGTACGTGGCCCGGTGACCAACCGGGCCACGCATTCGGTCTTAGCTTAGTTAGCAGAGGAAATTCTTCTACCCGCCGGCAATCGCCGGCACGATGCTGACTTCATCGCCGGTTTTGACCGGGGTATCGCTTTCCTGAAGGAAGCGGATGTCCTCATCGTTGACGAAGACGTTTACGAAACGCCGGATATTATTGTGCTCATCGCAGATGCGTTCCTTTAATCCGGGAAACGCGCTTTCGAGGCTGTCGAGCACTTCACGGACGTTTGCGCCTTCAACCTGAACGACTTCCTGATTGTAGGTAAGCTTACGAAGTGGGGTCGGGATGCGGACGGGTACGGACATAATGGTTTAGTTGAGGGTAGAAGGGGTGTGTGGTTCGATGAGCGCCTCGAACTCGCGCAGGCTCGGCTGGATCAGCGCGGGAGCGCCGACGTGTTCGGTGATCGCTTCCTGCGTCTTCAGACCGTAGCCGGTGATACAAAGGACGATGCTTTCATCACGCGGGATCCGGCCGGATTCGATCAATTTCCTGGCGCAAGCCACCGTCACGCCGCCGGCCGTTTCGGCGAAGATGCCTTCGGTTTCCGCCAGCAGCTTGATGGCGTCGATGATCTCGGCGTCGCTCGCGTCTTCGGCGGTTCCGCCGGTGTCTTGCATGGTGCGAATGGCATAATAACCGTCGGCCGGGGTACCGATCGAAAGGGATTTGGCGATGGTCCGCGGTTTTGGCACGGGACGGACGACGTCGGTCCCGCTCTTTATGGCCGTGACGATCGGCGAGCATCCGCTGGCCTGAGCCCCGTAAATGGAAGCCGGGGTGGCGTCCACCAAACCCGCCTTAATAAACTCCTGGTAAGCTTTATGCACTTTGGTCAGGAGCGATCCACTGGCCATGCAAACGACCGTGTGCTGCGGCAGTTGCCAGCCGAGTTGCTCGATGATTTCGAAGCCCATGGTCTTGGACCCTTCAGCGTAATAAGGCCGGAGATTGACGTTGACGAACCCCCAACCGTATTTGCCGGCAATCTCGGAACAAAGCCGGTTTACCTGATCGTAGGCACCCTGGATGCCGATGACGTTGGTGCCGAACACGAGAGAATTGACGATTTTGCTCGGCTCCAGGTCGGAAGGAATCAGGACGAAGCTGCGCAGGCCGGCGGCGGCGGCGTTTGCGGCCACGGAATTGGCCAGGTTGCCGGTGGAGGCGCAGGCGACGGTGTCCATGCCCAGTTCTCTGGCCCGCGTCAGCGCAACGGAAACCACGCGGTCCTTGAACGAAAGGGTCGGGTGATTAACGGCATCGTTCTTGATGTAAAGTTCGCGTACGCCGAGGCGTTCCGCCAACCGCTTCGCCCGCACCAAGGGGGTAAAACCGGTATGCAGCCCGACCGAGGGCTGACCGTCAATCGGAAGAAGTTCGCGGTACCTCCACATGGACCGGGTACGCTGCGAAATGACCTCACGTGAAAGAATCTCTTTGACGGCGTTGTAATCATACGCCGCTTCCAGCGGTCCGAAATCGAACTCGCAAACGTGGATGGCTTCTTTCGGGTACTCACGGCCGCATTCGCGACAGCGCAAATGCGAAAAGGTAGGGCGTCTATCCATAAAGCGGGTGTTCTCTACCCACCAAGAGCCGTGAATGAACACCGCACCGCTCACCATCTTCCCTCGGTCGGGAGACCCGATGATCGACACGCGACACTCGAGACTCGATATTCGAGGCAGGATTTGGCACCTGGACGCTCAATTCGACCTGAGCCGGTTGCCGTAGCTTCAACGGGCCTGTCCCTCCGCTACTCTTGATGGAGTGCTCGGACCATAAGGGCTCGGCGGAGATCCGTCAATCCCAACGTAAGCATTTCTTTGCAAACATTTCCCGTTGAGCTGCTTTTCTGAATCCCGGCGCTTGTGAAGCTCCGTGAGTGCCGTTACCCTATGGAGACGAAGAGAAATACGAAGGCTTTTTTGCCACCGGGAACGATTGATCGCGGCCGGATCAAACGCTCAGCGGCCGCCTTAATCAGGGGATGTGGGAAAGCCTGGGGTCCTGAGGTGGGTTCCCGCTGGGCACCTCACACACCCTCTAAAGTAAAGATACTGGTAAGTTGAGAGGCTAAGTGGCATCATCGCCCTGGTTATATGCCTGCTAAGTTTCGCGTATACCATCCCGGTAAAGCTCCGTTTGAGCAGATCGTCAGCAACACCGCCACGATCGGGCGCACCCCGGACAATACGGTGGCGCTGCCGGGGAACCACGTCTCGCGCCAGCATGCCATCGTCCGGTGCCACAACGGTTTTCAGTACCAGATCATGGACCTGGGGAGCCGGAACGGCACTTACGTGAATGATCAACGGGTGGTTATGCCGGTCACGTTGGAATCCGGGGCGCGGGTTCGCATCGCGAATTTTGAACTGATTTTTGAGCAAACGCTGGATGAGGAGCCGAACGCGGCCGTCGACGCCACCCTGGCGGCGGCCAGCACCGACGGGCAACACGCCTTCTTATCGGTTGCCATTCTGGTCTGCGACATCCGCGGCTTCAGCGCCATGGCGGAAAAGCTGGATGAACGCCAGTTGGCCCTGGCGGTGGGCAACTGGTTCCGGGACGTCGGCAACGCGGTGCAATCGGCTAGCGGGATCATCGATAAGTACATCGGGGATGCCGTGCTGGCTTATTGGCCCGCACGGGATCAGCAAGGCACCGAGTGCGCCACCTGTCTGGACGTGGCCGAAACTATCCTCCAGCTGGCTGCGACCCGGACCTGGCCGGAAACGGATGAGCGGTTCCGCGTGGGTATCGCGCTCCATTTCGGGCGCGTGACCAGTTCCAACATCGGGCAGGTGGCGGTTCGTGACGCCACCATCATCGGCGATGCCGTCAACACCGCTTTTCGCCTGGAAGGCGTGATGAAGGATTTGAACCAGGATCTGGTCATGTCACAGGACTTTGTGACGGTCCTGCCCCCGGGACGAGACCTGATCGACTTCGGCGCCTTTCAGCTCAAAGGTAAAAGCCAGGGGGTGCGCGTCCACGGGCTGCGCAATCCGTGACGCGTGACGCGTTACCCGTTACCCTGCACGCTCCTTCCGTACGAGCAGCGCGTAGGAGGCGATAAAACCACCCACCGTCCAAAGCGCCAAGTTCAGGAAACCCAGGTAGACCGGCGTGGCGTCGTTGAAGACGATGCCGTTTTTCAGGCGTGCGCCGTGAATCGAGCGGTACCACTGATTTATATTCTGGTAGGGCACCGTGAAATCGCGGGCCAGTTCGCCCGAGATGGGTTGTCCCAGGACGAAGCTGGAATCGGCGATTCTTTCCGCGGCGAAGCTCGGGAAAACCTTGCTGACGGCAAGCACGGATGCCGGCATGTCACTGGCCGGCACGGTGAATCCGGAAAACAGAATCTGGGGAATCAGGATGATGGGCACGAGCATCACCGCCTGCAGGGGAGATTTGGCCAGGGTCGAAAGCGTCAAGCCGATCCCGGTCGCGGCAAAAGCCAGCACGATGAGGCTGCCCAGCTGCAACGGCCAGAGCGCGGCAGGTTTGCCGCCGACGAGGCTCAGGACAAGGAAAAGCAGAACGACCTGCAGCGACGTGAGGCCACCCATCCAGAGAACCTTTGCCAGGAGGTAACTCCAACGGCTAAGCCCGACGAGCCGTTCCCGCCGGTAAATCGGCAATTCTCGAACAATTTCCTGGGCCGAGTTGCTGCAGCTGAACCAGAGGGTGGCAATGTAGGCGAAAAACTGGGTGAGCGGAGCCGACTGGCTGACCCAGGCCACCAGTGCGCCGATCACCAGCGGTTGGCCGAGCACGATAAGCAGGTTTTTAAAGTCGGCCCGGAAGATCGCGGCTTGCCTCTCCAGGAGGATGGGCAGCGAAAAGGCCCGGCGGATCGGTTTCGGCAGCGTTCGAGGTTCCGTCGGTTCGGCTTTCGGGGGCGCAGGCTCAAAGGACGGGATCGTCGACGCGTCCAGGTTCTGCAACGTGTCGTACAGGTTGCTCAGCCGGGCCACCCCGAAGCGTTCACGCGTGGCCTCCGGGGTTCCCTGGAAAACGACGCGCCCGTCGACCAGGATGGCGATTTGGTCCATCAGGTACACGTTTTCCATCACGTGAGTGGTACAGACCACGGTGCAACCGGTGTCGGCCAGCCCGCGCAACAACTCCATCAATTTGAACTCCGAAAGCGGGTCGAGGCCGGAAGTGGGTTCATCCAGGAAAAGCAGCGGCGGCCGGCTCAACAGCTCGACGGCCACGCTGGCCCGCTTGCGCTGGCCGCCGGAAAGCTGATCGATCGGCAAATTGCTCCGGTCGGTGAGCCCGAGGTTCTGAAGGGTGTGAGCTACCAAGGTACGGATTTCGGCGCGGGGTGTGCCGGCCGGCAGCCGAAGGCGCGCGGCGAACATCAGCGCCTCGCGCACGGCCAGTTCGCGGTGCACGATGTCGTCCTGGGGCACGTAACCGAAAAGGGCGCGTAGCTCGTGGAGATGCTCGTAGTAATCGGCGCCGTCGACCAGGATTTCCCCGGAGTCAGCCGGACGCAGCCCGCTCAGGGCATTCAGTAACGTCGTTTTGCCGGCGCCGCTGGGGCCCAGAATCCCGATGAACTGCCCGGGCTCCGCCACAAAGGAGACGTGCTTGAGGATGGGAGGGCCTTGGCCGCGCTTGACGACCAGGTTTTGAGCCACAATCCGGCCCACGGACAGGCGATAAGTCCGGACCAGCTGGCGACCGTCGAAAACAAAACAGAATGGCCCGACCTGCACCTGGTCTCCGATAACCAGGTCATGCGCGTCGAACCGGCGCCCGTTGACAAAAGACCCGGCTTTACTGTGCAGGTCCGTGATCCGAAATCCGTGCGGTCCCTTCTCGATCCGGGCGTGCTGCCGGGAGATCGCGACGTCATTAAGTTGGACGTCGGCCTCCTCGCTACGCCCGATGACCATGGGCTGGCCGAGCGGGATTGCGTTCGCGAGCCTGCCCTGCACCCGCATCCGGCCCCGGCCGCCTTCCGTTTGTTCGGCCGGCACAGAGTCTGCCGAGGACTGGACGCCGAACCCCAAAATCACGGGGCCCAGCGTGATGCGGTCGCCGGGTTTCAGTTCGGTGCGTCCGGCGATCTTGACCTGGTTGACCAGGGTGCCGCGCTGGCTGCCGAGGTCCTCGACAAACCAATTGTCTCCGTCCCGGACGAGCCGGCAATGGCGGCGCGAGATCTCGGGATGCACCAGCACCAGATCAGCTTCCACGGCGCGACCGATGACGCTCGTTTGAGAAACTGAAAGGGTACGCGGCGGTAAGCCGCTAACGATGGAGAGCTGGGTGTCCAATCTTGATGAGGACAATCTTCCTCGGATGAAATGCCGTCGAGTAGAAATTCAGCCCACCCCGGCCGGAAAAGTTATTTGCCGAGCGCAGCATCCTGTTGCATCCATTAAGCACCGTCAGGGGCCATGGATCGTAGACGTGCGAACCCCGCCAGGGCAGGAATGCAGCAACGGTAGTATGCTTTACGTTGCCGTGGTGCTCTGACGGCTTTTCAAGATAGTAAATAATTTTGGTGCGAATTACACGCGCGGATCGCCCCGGGGCGGATTGCCTTCCGGACCGGCGGGACCGGGTTTGACCCTGCAAAAAGCTCTTGATTTCAACCTGACGGAGACTTAGACACCCACCCATCCGTCCGGGCGAGGCCTCTCCGGCGGCGAAGCTCTGAGGTAGGTTGGTTGATGGTCAGGTTTCTCCTCACTCTTGCTCTCTTGTGCGCTTTAGGGACGGTCGGTTTCGGTTATTACAACCGGGCCAAGTTGGGCCGTCTGGTTCAGGACTTGGCTTCGGCGCGCCAGGAGGACGACCGGACGAAAAAAGCCATCGCACAACTTCAGCAGCGGCTTAAGAGCGGCGAGGAACGCCAGGCCGGCGAGCTCAAGATTATGCAGGACCAGCAACAAAAGCTCGCCGCGGATCTCGCCGCCACCAAGGCGCACCTGGACAGGGCGACGGAACAGCTGGAGCTCCGGGACAAGGAAAATAAGGCGCTCACGGCGGCCTTGACGCAGGCGGGGCAAAACATTGAGCAAAAGCAACGGGCGGAAAGTGAACGCAACGCGTTAGCCGGTCGTCTGATCCGGGTCGAAGACACGCTTAACCAGC
The DNA here is from genome assembly GCA_019243005.1 of Verrucomicrobiota bacterium. Taxonomy (GTDB): domain Bacteria; phylum Verrucomicrobiota; class Verrucomicrobiia; order Chthoniobacterales; family JAFAMB01; genus JAFBAP01. Next base: position 23,035 of record JAFAUY010000069.1, read on the forward strand.
TCCGTCTCAGCATGGCGGCGACGGCAGCCGCAAAAGGCAAACCCAAGGTGGCCCCGCCCATCGAGGGAACGATCCTTTCGATGAACCCGGGCGCTCAAGCCTTGACCATCAGCCTCGGACGCAATGCCGGCCTTGCGCCGAACGCGCGCCTTACGGTAATCAAAAACGGTGTAACCTTGAGCCAGCTCCGGGTCGTCTCGGTGGACAAAGACAGTTGTGTCGCCGAGTTTGTCTCGGCAGCGCCGGAAAACTTTGCGAAAGTTGCCGTGGGTGATCCCGTGACCCTGGCCACACGATAAATGAAGTACATCATGAACAGAGTGCTCCTCGTTCTGAGCTCGATGGCGTTGCTGACGGCTTGCCAGACGCAAGACGACAGAACGACGGAACAACGACAGCCGCAATTCGGCCAGCCGGAAAGCACGATCCCGTGGAACAAACCGGAATCATGGGAACAGGCCGGTGCATTGGGAGCGATGCCCGGTCTCACCCAGCCTCATTGATTGAAAGTCTTGGTCTTTCGGGGCGGGGCGCTCGGGGATTTGATCCTGACGCTTCCTGTCCTGGCGTCGTTACGGAATGGGTACACGGCCGCCGACCTCCGGTTGTTCGGGGTGATGCCTCACGCAGGGCTCGGTAGCCCCCCCGCGAATGCCGTTTACGACCTTGACGCCGCCGGTCTGGCGCCGCTTTTCGTCGAAGACGGCAAGCCGGACCCTGCGCTGCTTGAGGTCATCGACGGGGCGGATCTGGCCCTGAGTTATCTCTCGGATCCTGCGGGCACCTTTGGTTCCAACCTGCGGCGCTGGGGGTTGAAACGGCTCGTCGCCGGCCCTTACCGCATGGTTGAACCCGGGCCGCATGCAGTTGAGCAGCTGGCTGCGCCCCTGGCAGCGCTTGAGCTGTCAGTCGTCTGCCCGTTTCCGAAGGTCGACATTCCGAAGCTCAAGGCTCAGGGCCGCGGGGTTGACCTTGCATTGCACCTGGGCAGCGGTTCGAGCCGGAAGAACTGGCCCTGGGAACGGTGGCGACGGCTGGTCGAAAGGCTGCAGGCAGAAGGGCTGGTCCGTCATTTTGCCCTGGTAACCGGGGAAGCCGACGAAATGCCGACCCGGGCGTTCCTGTCCGGGTGGCACGGCGGCAAGGTGGATGTCTGGGACCGGCTGCCTCTACCCGAGCTGACGGCGCGGCTAGCCGGTTGCACGGCTTTCTTCGGGCACGATTCCGGGATTTCTCACCTGGCGGCTGCGGCCGGTACCCCGGTCCTGGTTCTTTTAGGCCCCACCAACCCCCGCGTTTGGGCTCCGCGCGGCCCGCGGGTACAGGTTGCCGCGTCGGCGGCCGGCCAAATGCAGGCGCTCACCGTAGATGAGGTCCTGGAGACGGCGCGAACCATGTTCTAAACGTGCCACCGGCGTGAGTTTTTTAAGCCCGCACAGGCATGTGCTCGACGTCGCTTCGGGAGTCGCGTGATTTTTGCGGGCCAGTTGGCAAGAAATGAAAATGTGAAAGATTGGCCGCGGCCGCGACGAACGTTCGGCCGGCCACACGCTGCTTTCTTTGTATGCGACTTTCTCGTAAGCTTGAAAAACTTTGGACGGGCGAATTCCTCGATAGCGCCGTCGACGCTTTTTACCGTTGGCGCCGCCCGCTCGACGCCAACGGCCTGGTTCAGAAAATCGACCTGGCGAAGCTGGACCTGATCCGCGCCAAGTACGAAATCCGAGGCGAACGGGTGGCCTGGCCGAAATACGTCAACGCCGACCATTGGCTGAACAAAGCGATCGGCCAGGTGCGCGAGTTGCACCTGGACCGCGGGCCGGCCAGGACCATTCTCGACCTGGGCAGCGGTGCGGGCTATTTTCTATTTACCTGCAAACAACTCGGACACGACGGGCTCGGGCTGGACCTGCCGGACCCGGCTTATTTCGGCGAGATGTTCGACCTTCTCGGTCTGAAACGGATTATCTGGCGGATCAACCCATACCAGCCCCTGCCTGATCTCGGTCAGAAGTTCGACCTGGTAACCGCTTTTGCGATCTGTTTTAACGGCCACAACAGCGACCAGGTCTGGGGTCCGGCCGGATGGGAATTTTTCCTGCGCGATCTGGAAACGCGTTTTCTCAGGCCCGGCGGCGAAATTTTTCTGGCGTTGAATCCCGAACCTTACGGCCACTTCACACCGGAGTTGGAGCGTTTTTTCCGCGAACGCGGCGGATCGATCCGCCGGGGAAACGTGCGATTGAATGGAGCGGTCAAGTGACACCCCAGGTTACCGCGGCGCCTGGCCCTCTATTATCCGAAGGATATCCGGAGGACATCCGGAGGATGTCCGATGGACATTCTCCGGATACAAGGTCGAGAAGGGGTTGCTGAAAGGCCCGCCGTAGCGTACAGGAGCCGGGCTTTACTTTCGAAACGAACGTTGTGTTAGCATGAGCTTTTCTCCTCGGGCCTCAGGTCCGCCTCAACGGTTTGCCGGTCTGACGCGCCGGCTGGCGAATTTGATTGCGCATCGAACCGGTGTACTCGTCACCCTCGCATTGGCAATCGCCGCGTCTGCACTCTACGTGACGGTTACCCGCAAGAACCTCGATTCGGAAGTGCTCGACCTCTTGCCGGCACAGTTCCCGTCGGTGCAGGGCCTCAAGGTCTTCAACAACGAATTTTCTCAGGCACGCCAGATGGTGTTTGCGTTCGTGGCCGAAGAAGGGCACCAGGACGACATCGAGCCGTTCAGAGAGCACTTCATGGCGGAACTCAAAAAGCAGCCGTGGGTGGTGCGGACCTTCGACCGGATTCCGCTGGAGACGGACGAAGGTTTGAAAGAGGTTCAACGGCTCGTGCCGGTCCTGCTGTTGAATTTGCCGCCGGACCAGTTCAAGGACGCGATGAAACTCCTGGAGCCGCAAGCGATCCAGGAACGGCTTACCCGGATTCGTGAGACCTTGACGGGCGATTCGATCCGGTCGCAAATCGAGGTGCAGGTGGATCCACTCGGGTTGTTCAGCCGCGCCATGAAGCCTTTCGGGGATAGTTCCGCGATGGACCAGGGCAGTTCCCTGACTTCGCCGGACGGCCTCCTCCAACTCGCGCTCATCATCACCAATCAGCCCGGACTCGGTCCCAGGGAGTGCCAGGCCGTGATGGACCAATTGAATGCCTTCAAAGAGCGGATGCTTCGCGAGTGGACCGGTTACAAACCGAGGGTGCTGGTAACGGGCCGCACGGCCTATGTGGCCGAGATCTCCCGCAGCATGGACCACGACGGGATGATGAGCTCGACGCTCTCCATCCTGATCGTGAGCGGGTTGTTTTATCTCGCGTTCCGGCGGTTCCTGCCATTGATCGCCATCTGCCTGATCCTGGGGCTGTCGGCTTTGTCGGCACTGGCGCTGGGTATGCTGGTCTTCCGGAATCTGAACATGATCGCGATCGGGTTCTGCTCGATCCTGGTCGGTCTGGGCGTCGATTTCAGCCTGTTGCTGTTCGGCCGGTACCTGCAGGCTCGCCGGGCGGGCGATGACCATGCGCGCGCGGTTTTTGTCTCCGTGCGCGACATCGGGGCGGCCGTTTTTTACGTCGTGGTGACCACGGCGATCGGTTTCCTGGCGCTGAGTTTCAGCAAGAGTTCGGGTTTTGCGCAGCTCGGCACCCTGGTGGCGTTCGGGGTCGCGTTCGCCGGCCTGTACATGACCCTGTTTCTGTTCATGTTCTTCAAGCGGGTCCGGCCGGCGACCGGCACCGACTTTTTGTTGTCCGGCGCGACCCGGTACGTCGAAGGGGTCTTTCGGCGGCCGGCGCCGTTGCTGGCGGTGTCGGCAACGGTCCTGGCGCTCGCGGCGATGGTCGCGCTCTTACCAGTCATCCCGCTCGAGTTTGATACGAACCCGCGGTCGCTTGAGCCCAAGCAAAGCCAGGCCTCGATCGCCCTGCGTACCATTGCCGACAAGCTCAATCAGGAAGCAGACCCGGTGACGATCGTCGTCGACGCGCGCGATCCGCAAACCTTTCACGATCGCTGGGAGAAACTGA
>JAFAUY010000407.1 GCA_019243005.1 Verrucomicrobiota bacterium
TCAGGTGAAGGCCACATGTTCGTGACAATGAGGTTGATGATTTAGGAATATTCTCAACCCCGAAATATTTAGCCCTACTATAATCAGAACTGTTATCGAGCTGACCCTTACGTTTATACCCACTTACAAACATCGCCCGAGGAATCGGGATCTATAATTTGGCGTCCTCGGGATTTCCGAGGACGCCGCTGAAAAGGATGGCCTGAGTGCGCTGATCGGTGATTGCCAGCACGAACGGCCGGTCGAAGACAATCCTGATCCCCTTGCGCATGGGAAGGGCCGAGGCCCGGATTCCCACTGCGGTCGCCGCGGCCGCCTCGCTCCCGGCCTCGTCTACGCGCAGGTACGTTTTGTGGACGACGCTCCCGATGAAAAGGGGTGGCGCCGTGCCGGCCAGCATACGCCGGAAATCGGCGGACCGGGGATCAAATGCCTGGCCCATGCCGAGCTCCTGAAGCGGCTGGTCCAGCGCCGTTTCATAAGTAAACTTAAACCTCGGGATAGCGAGGTCGCACGCGGTGGGTTGGAATTGGTTTTGCAACTCCGGCCAGGAGCGCTCACCCAATTGCTGAACGAGGTCCTTCGTGCTCAGGCCGCCGGCCGGCAGCAGAAGCACCAGACCAAATCGATCCCCGGCGTACGGGAGCCGGACGGCTTCAAACGCGTCTGACTTAAGGTAGGGGAAAGAAGCCGACTGATGCATCATGACGGCGTCAACCCGGGTTTTGTCCTCCAGATAAAATGGCTGGCTGGTACTGGCGTGCGGTTCGAACCGGCTGCGCCAGGGTGCCTTGAAGTAGACCGCATCGGCCAGCAGCAAGGGGGGCGGTGGCGGTTTTGCGATCAGCTCGGATATCTTGCCGGCAGTTTGCTCGTTCACCCAGCCATTGACGTCCCGGACGATACCGGGATCCTGAAAAGGCCGCGAAAAGACTTCGCTGCTGAAAACGTCCTTGATCTCCTGATGGAATTGAGATCGCAACTCGACACGTCGGTCGACCCAGATTGCATTGGCGATCCGGAGCGCGACATCCTGGCCCGCTTGCGCAAGCGCGTTTTGCAAAGCGGACTCGGCTTCAAGGATGCGCTCGCGGGGGATTCCGTTCCAGCCAATCGTCTTGGCGATCGCCGCCGCGGTTGCCCCATCGGCGCCGGCATAAGTCATCGCCAAAGCCAGTTCGACACTCACAGGCGAGATGATGAAGTTTCGTTTCCGGGGCTCCCCGTCGATAAGCCGTGCAAGGAGCTGGAAACCGAAGCGGCTGGTATTTCGGGGCACTTCCGAATAATCTTCGGCGGTAAGGCCCGGACCCGCGCTGGCCAGATACAGGAACGCGCCGACATACCGGTAGAAGGGCTGGCGGAAATGCTCCCTCATACGGGAAGGATCGTTCCTGGACGGCCCGAGATCAAGGTCCGGGCGGTTTATCCCCTTGAATCCCCCGAGTTTAAACCGACGCAGCCTTACCACCACCACCAATGCCTATGCCAGTACCGCAACCACACGTGCCCTTGCCCGGCAGCCATCGTGAGCCGCCGGTTGATGCCCGCGCCGTTGCTGCCGTCGATCCCCAGCAGGAAATGACCGTCACGGTCTACCTGCGGCGGCGCAACGAGGACGAATTTCGTGATTACCTGGAGGAGAACGTTGGACGGGCGTCGCATCGCGCCGGGCGGCACCTTAGCCACCGCGAATTGGCCGAACGTTTCGGCGCCGGCGAACCGGAAATGGAAGCAGTCGAGCGGTTCGCCTCAACTTACGGGCTCCGGGTCGAACGCCGGGACCCGGCGCGCCGGATGGTCCGCCTTCAGGGGCGAGCCGAGCAGTTTGTGGCTGCCTTTCGCGTCACCATGCAGACGTACGAAACGCGGGGCCAGGTCTTCCGCGCCCGCGAGGGAACGATCCAGGTGCCGCCGCACCTTCTGGACGTCGTGATCGGCGTTTTTGGCTTCGACCATCGCCCGCAGGCCGTCCCGCATTTCCGCATCAAGGGGTCCGGCGCCCCGGCAGGTGCGGCGCCCCGAGCCGTGAGCGGCCCATCCTTTAATCCCACCGATCTGGCCGACCTCTACCAATTCCCCGCGGGGGTGAGCGGGGCAGGGGAAACCATCGGCATCATCGAGCTGGGAGGCGGTTACACCCCGGACGACCTGCAAACTTATTTTGCGCAGCTGGGAATCAACCCGGCCCCAAGCGTCACCTCCGTTTCGGTGGACGGCGGCCAGAATCAGCCGGGCGATCCCACCGGGGCGGATGGTGAAGTCGAACTGGACATCGAGGTGGCCGGCGCCATCGCTCCCGGGGCCAACCAGAAGGTCTTTTTCGCCCCGAACACGGACCAGGGTTTCCTGGATGCCGTCACCCAGGCGGTGCAAGACCCGGACGTCACAATCATTTCGATCAGCTGGGGTCAGGCGGAGTCGGGGTGGACGTCGCAGGCGCTTACCTCTTTCAACCAAGCGTTCCAGGACGCAGCGGCGCTGGGCAAGACCGTGTTTGCCGCGGCCGGCGACAACGGTTCGACTGATGGCCAATCCGACGGGCAAAACCACGTCGATTTCCCGGCGTCCAGCCCTTACGTGGCGGGTTGCGGGGGAACGACGTTGCAAACGTCCGGCGGCCAGATCACCTCGGAGACGGTCTGGAACGAACTGGCTTCCGGTGACGGCGCCACGGGTGGGGGAGTGAGTGCGGTCTTTCCGCTGCCCGGTTACCAGCAGAACGTCGGCGTGCCTCCGGCGCCCACCGCCGCGGGCGGCCGGGGTGTGCCGGACGTGGCAGCCGATGCCGACCCGGAGACGGGTTACAACGTGCTGGTTGACGGGCAACCCACGGTGGTCGGGGGCACCAGCGCCGTGGCGCCTCTCTACGCCGGGCTTTTCGCATTGATCAATCAGACCTTGCACGCCCAAGGCAAGCCGCGGGCCGGCTTCGTGCAGCCGGTGCTTTATGCCAATGCACCGGCGTTTCACGACATCACGCAGGGAAACAACGGCGCCTTCTCGGCCGGCCCGGGCTGGGATGCGACGACGGGTCTGGGGAGCCCGATCGGCCGACAGATCCTTGCGGCCTTTCTTCAAAATGCCACAAGCTGAAAAATGCCACGAATGCCACAAATGAAGGAAGAACAAAAACTGGACGACGCCCGCCAGGGAAAGGCTTCGTGGCGGCTCTGGGGGCCCTATTTAAGCGAACGGCAATGGGGAACGGTTCGTGAGGACTACAGCGCGGGAGGCGACGCATGGGATTATTTTCCGCACGAGCACGCCCGTTCGCGTGCCTACCGTTGGGGCGAAGACGGGCTGGCCGGCATCTGCGACGAACGCGCCAGGCTCTGCTTCGCGCTGGGATTATGGAACGGCAACGACCCGATCCTTAAAGAGCGGCTCTTCGGACTTACTAACAGCGAAGGGAACCACGGTGAGGACGTGAAGGAGTATTATTTCTACCTGGATAATACTCCCACTCACAGTTACATGAAGATGCTCTACAAATACCCGCACCGGGCATTTCCTTACGACGACCTGATCCAGGAAAACGGGCGCCGGAAATCAGACCCACACTCTTTCGAGTATGAGTTGCTCGATACCGGTATCTTCAACGGAAACGAATACACGGACGTTCAAGTGGAGTATGCCAAGAATAACCCGACGGATATTTTGATTCGGGTTACGCTTACTAACCGCGGTGCCGGCCAAAAGGAGATTCACGTGCTGCCGACCCTGTGGTTCCGCAACACGTGGTCCTGGGAGAAGGGTTCACCCAAACCTAACCTTGCCAAAAGGGATTCGCCGGATCCCGGCGCGTCGTTGGTTGAAGCGGCCCACGAGACCCTGGGAAACATGGCTTGGTACTGCGAGACGCCGAAGGAACTGCTCTTCGTGGAGAACGAAACGAACGTTCAGCGCCTGTACCAGCTCCCCAACCGCAGTCCCTTTCCCAAGGACGGCATCAACGACTACATCATTTCGGGAGCGCAGACGGTTAACCCGGCGCAGCAGGGCACGAAGGCAGCTGCGCATTATCAAATCACCCTGGAGCCCGGGCAGACCCGGGTCCTGAAGCTGCGTTTGAGTGCCGATTCAACGCTTAACCCGGCCCTGGGAGATGATTTCGATGAAGTCATCGCCCGTGAAATCCGGAAT
>JAFAUY010000303.1 GCA_019243005.1 Verrucomicrobiota bacterium
GAGGTGTTTCCACCCGTCATTGTCCACCACCAGGCGGGTCGGATCAGCGGCTTTGGTCAGCTGATAGAGGGCGCGGCAAAAAGCCCGGGTCTGCGGGTTGATAGGAAGGTCTGGCAGTCCCCACGATTCGTTAAAAGGCACCCACACGACGATGCAGGGGTGCGACCGGTCACGGTTCACCGCTTCCAGCCATTCGGCCGTGACCGCTTCCACCATGCGCTGTGAAAACCGGTAGGCGCTCGGCATTTCCTCCCAGACCATCAGACCGAGAACGTCGCACCAGTAAAGGAAGCGCGGATCCTCGATCTTCTGGTGCTTGCGAACGCCATTGAATCCCAATCGCTTGGTCAGAATGACGTCTCGGCGCAGTTCCTCGGCCGTGGCGCTCAGCCCTCCTTCGGGCCAATAACCCTGGTCAAGAACCAGGCGCATGCGGTAAGGGAGGCCGTTAAGGATAAACGCGCCGTGTTCGAAACGCACCGCTCGCATGGCGGTGTAACTTTCGACGGTGTCCAAGGGAGCGTGGTCGCGCAAAAGCGTGATTCTTGCGTCGATCAATTCGGGATGTTCCGGGCTCCAGAACAGTTCACGCCGTACGTCGTACAAGCCGCCGTCCGGCAGGTGGAGCGTGCGACGCAACGACCCGTTTTGCAGCCGGTAAGCGTCCTCCAGAAGGGGTTCGCCCCGGGTGAAAAGTTCCACCCGCGCGGCGTCGCCGGGCTGCAACGGTCCATCGATCTCAAGGTCAAGCGTCAGGGAGAATTCTTCCAGGTTGGCCGTCCAATCCACCCGGCGGATAAAGGTTGCCGGCGTATGCTCGAGCCAGACGGTTTGCCAGATACCGGTCGTACGCGGGTACCAGATGGAATGCGGTTGGAGTTTCCAATCCTGTTTGCCGCGCGGCTGGTCCAGCGCCAAAGGGTCATCTTCCGCGCGCACCACCACGGTTAACTCGGCGCCGTCCCGGATGAGGGAGGTGAGCTCGGTGGAAAAGGGGGTGTGCCCGCCGGTGTGCCGCACCGCCAGACCGTCATTCACCCAGACCTGGGCCGAATAGTCCACCGCGCCAAAGTGCAGGAATACGCGACCGGCCGGCGGCGCGAGGCTGACCCGCCGCCGGTACCAGATCACCGGGTGAAAATGCGGGTCATGCAAACCGCTCCGCGGCGTTTCCGGTGCGTAAGGAACCGTGATCTCGCGATCGAAATGGACTTCGGCGGGTGCGTCCCAAAGCCGTTGCGGATCGAGTGCGCAGTCCCAGGACCCGTTAAGGGATTGCCAGGACGGCCGCCGGCACTGGGGCCGCGGGTAATCGAGAGAAAGTGCATTCATGGCGTTCGCTACGGCGTTTGTGCCCCACGGACGCCGACGTAAACGCTGTAAAGGGACGTGGTGGCCGTGATAAACAACCGGTTACGGCGGGGCCCACCGAACGTTAAATTGGCTACCGGTTCGGGCACCTTGATCTTCCCTAATAACCATCCTTCCGGATCGAAACACTGGACCCCATCAGATGCGCTCACCCAGACGTTGCCGAGTGCATCCAGGCGCAACCCGTCCGGCAGGCCCGGAGAAACTTCGGCGAAAACCCGGCCATTGAGCAGTTTCCCGTCCGGTGCGACGTCGAACAGGCGCACGTGGTGTTCGCCATGGAGGGTGTGGGAACCCCCTGAATCGGCGATGTAAAGGCGCGATTCGTCCGGTGAAAACGCCAGGCCGTTCGGCTTGTTGAAGTCGTCTGCCACGACGGTAAGCGCCTCCGTTCGGGGATCAAGCCGAAAAACGTGCGCGCGCCCGTACTCGCTGGTGCCGGCATACCCTTCGTAATCGCTCAGGATCCCGTAAGGCGGGTCCGTAAACCAGGTGGTTCCGTCAGATTTCACCACCACGTCATTCGGCGAGTTGAGCCGTTTGCCTTGAAAACGGTCGACCAGGGTCCGCACCGTCCCATCCGGTTCGGTGATCGAAACGCGCCGGTTGCCGTGCTCACAGGTGATCAACCGGCCGAGCCGGTCGCGCGTGTTACCGTTGGCAAACCCGGAGGGCTGCCGGAACACGCTCACGTGGCCCTCGACCCAACGGTACATAAGGTTATTGGGGATGTCGCTCCAGAGGAGGAAATCACCGTCGCCAAAGTAGACGGGACCTTCCACCCACCGCATACCGGTATAGAGCCGTTCCACCCAGGCGTTCGTCACCAGCAACTGGATAAAACGCTCGTCGTAGAGTTCGAAATCCTGGCGCAGACCGAGGGTACGGGTCATGGCAGTGATGCGATGGCGACGGGGTTTTCCCGGCCGGGTCGATTAAAGGTCCGATCAGCACGGCATCGAGCCGTCGGCGGCCGCCAGCCGTGCTGATTCACCGGTGAAGGCGAAACGGTTCCGGGGGATGCCTCAACTGGCATGGCCGTACTTATGCTCCGGGCCGCCGCTGCGACAAGCGTTTTTTAAGCCTTTACTTGGGTTCCTCGGCCTGAAACGTTAAAGGTCAATTCCACATGGCCGAACGACGACTGGACGGCAAAACGGCGCTCGTGACCGCCGCCGCACAGGGTATCGGGCGGGCTACCGCCGAAGCGTTCTCGCGGGAAGGGGCTCGCGTGTTTGCGGCCGACGTCAACTTTGCCGGAGTCCGGGAATTAACCGGCTGCGAACCGGTCCACCTGGACGTGCGGGACGCGCAAGCCATCCGGGAATTGGCTGGCCGGATCGGCCCGATCGACGTCCTTTTCAACGGCGCCGGCTACGTCCACGCCGGGACCATCCTGGAGTGCAGCGAGGCGGACTGGGATTTCTCGGTCGATCTGAATTGCCGGTCGATGTACCGCATGATCCGAACTTTCCTGCCGGGGATGCTCGAGCGGGCCAAAGGATCGATCATCAACATGGCGTCCGTGGCTTCGAGCGTCAAAGGCGTGCCCAACCGGTTCATTTACGGGCTGACCAAGGGCGCGGTGATCGCGCTGACCAAGTCGATCGCCGCCGATTACGTTCGGGCAGGGGTCCGCTGCAACGCGATCTGTCCGGGAACGGTCGATTCGCCGTCGCTGGGCGAGCGGATCGCCCGGCAAGCCGCCGTCGAAGGCCTCACCGAGGCCCAGGTCCGTCAGGCGTTCGTCGCGCGACAACCGATGGGCCGGATCGGTAAACCGGAAGAAATCGCTGCCCTGGCGGTTTACCTGGCGAGCGACGAATCGGCCTTCACGACCGGCCAGACCCACATCATCGACGGCGGCTGGGTCGTCTGATAGGTTGCATCCCGCGATGGGCGGGGGATCATCGCTCGTCGAGCGACCGGTACGGCCGCGGCGCCGGCCCGACGTAGTCCGCGTTGGGCCGGATCAATTTATTATTGCTCCGTTGCTCCTTGATGTGAGCCGCCCAACCGGCGGTCCGCGCCATGACGAACAAGGGCGTGAAGTGCGAAGTGGGTATACCCACGAAATGGTACACGGTCGCACTAAAAAAATCGGCATTTGCAAACAGGTTTTTTTCCCGTTGCATGATTGACTCGATCTCGTCGGAAACCTCGTAAAGGTAGCCGTCCGGCGCCCTCGCCGATAACCGGCGGGACCACTCTTTGTTGATGGCGTTACGCGGGTCTGAAACTTTGTAGACCGCGTGCCCGAACCCCATGATTTTTTCCTTCCGGCCCAGCCGGCCGAGCAGATCCTCGCGCGCCTCTTCGCGGGTTTTGAGGGGCTGGATCAACTCCATGGCGGCTTCATTCGCGCCGCCGTGCAAGGGACCGCGCAGCGTCCCGATGCCGGCCGTGATGCAGGAATAAAAATCGGACAGGGTCGCCGCGCAGACCCGGCAAGCGAACGTGGACGCGTTGAACTCGTGTTCGGCATAAAGAATCATCGACACGTCAAGGGCACGGCCGGCCTCCGCGTCAGGCGGCTGCTGATGCAGCAGGGCCAGGTAGTGTTCCGCGATCGAATCGCCCTGCGCTTCCGTGTCGATCCGTTCTCCGGTAGCCCCGAAATGGTGCCAGTAAACCAGCATCGACGGGAAGGTGGCCAGCAACCGTTCCGCCACGCGGTCCTGTTCCTGAAAATTGTGTTCCGGCTCAAGCACGCCCAGCATTGAACAACCCGTGCGCAGCACGTCCATCGGGTGAGCGGTGCGGGGAATGCGTTCGAGCACTTGCTCCAGCGGTTTGGGCAGGGACTGTGCGCTTTTGAGCCTCTGCTGAAAAGCATCGAGCTCGGCCCGCCCCGGAAGCGCGCCGTAAAGCAATAGGTAGGCAACCTCCGCAAATGAACTGCGAGCAGCCAGCTCCTCAATCGCGTAACCGCGATAAGTAAGTCCGACGCCGGCTTTGCCGACCGTAGCAATCGCCGTCGAACCGGCCGATTGGCCGCGCAAGCCGGAAGAGGCAGGGACGGTCTGGGACGACGAAGAATCGGTGGTCATAACTAACTCTCCTTCCGGTACAACTCATCCAGTTTATGTTCGTAGCGATGGTAGTCCAGCACCTCGTAGAGCTCGCTGCGGGTCTGCATGCGGTCGACGACGCGGACCTGGTTCCCGTCGCGGCGGATCGCACCATAAACCGCCAGGGCCGCAGCGCTCATCGCCCGGAAAGCGCTCAAGGGATACAAGACCATCCGCACACCGGCTTGACCCAACTCGTCGAGGCTTAACAGGGGCGTTTTGCCGAACTCGGTCAGGTTTGCCAAAACAGGCGCATCGACTTCACGGCAAAACCGGGCGAAATCCGCGGCCGACCCGAGCGCCTCAGCGAAAACCATGTCGGCCCCGGCGCGCACGTAATCTCCGGCCCGGTCGATACCGGCCTTAAGGCCTTCGGAGGCGACCGCATCCGTGCGCGCCATGATCACGAAGTCGTCACCGCCACGGCTGTCCACCGCCGCCTTGATCCGGTCCACCATTTCCCCGGCCGTGACGAGGGCTTTGTTGGGACGATGCCCGCAACGTTTGGCCTGCACCTGGTCTTCCAGATGGCAGCCCGCAGCACCCGCGCGGGACAACTCCCGGATCGTCCGCGCGATATTGAAAGCCCCGCCCCACCCGGTGTCGGCGTCAACCAGCAGCGGCAAGGTGGTCGCGCCCGTGATCCGACGCGCATCTTCACAGACGTCGTTTAATGAAGTAATGCCCAGATCCGGCATCCCGAATGAGGCATTGGCGACGCCCGCTCCTGACAGGTAAAGGGCTTTGAAACCGGTGCGCGCGGCCAGCAGCGCGGCATACGCGTTGATCGCGCCGACGATTTGCAAGGGGCGCTCCGATTCCAGCGCGGCCCGGAACTGTGAGCCTGAGGAGGACAAAGGCATTACTGCCTTCAGTATCCGATAATATAAGTCGCGTCGCAAGATTGCCCCGCGCACGACGGGAGCACTCGCCGCCGCCAGCCGGTGCTCCCCTTTAAAAAAACGTCCGGACGAGATCCGCTTGCTTCCTAGACTCCACGCGCGCTTTTCTCTAAGCTGCCGCCCAAACCCCACGTCATGCCTGTCCAATATGGCCAGTGTTTAAACAAGGCTGGTTGTAGTCTTGCCTACACCGGCGAGATGATCCGGTACGAGGGCGAAGCTCGCTGCCCGGAGTGTGGCCAACCGCTCGGCCCGGCTGCGCCGAGGCGCAAAAAGCCGCCCTGGATACCTGGCCTGGTGGTGCTTGCGGTCATCGCGGTGCCGACCATCGCGTTCCTGGCGTGGCAGCGGCGAGCCCAGGAACCTCCCCACGTGACCTCCATGCCGGCCATCGTGGCCGAACCCGAGGAGAGCCACGTCTCGCCGGTGATCGAAGGCAACAGCACCAGCGTCCCTGAGATAGGCAAACCACCGGCCCCCAGCCCCAGCCCCGCCTCCGGCGCAACGCAAGCCGGTACTCCCCCGAACATCGTCAATGAACGTTCAGACGCTGAACGTTCGCAAGCAGCCGCAGCAACTCCTTCCGCCAGCCCGCCGCCTTCCGCCGGCCCATCGCCCGAGGAATCCGTGGTCACCACCCCACCCACCTTGTCCGCTCAGCAGGTCGACACCACCCGGGCCGATGTCCTCAAGCGCATCAGCGCCATGCCGAGGATGAGCGCCCAGGAGAAAGATCGTTTGTCGCAAAAAGTCGAGAGCGCGCACGCCATGGAACGGTTGCGGATCGTCCATTTTGATCGCGGCAAAACCGCCTTGAACAAAAGTACGGCAGACCAGCTGGCCCGGGGCTTCACCACGGGCGAGACCAAGGAAAAACTGGCCGATCCGACCCTGGTACTGGTCGTGGCGGGGTACGCCGACAGCGGCGGCGACCCTGGCGTTAACATGCGACTCTCACAAGAGCGGGCCGACGGTGTCAGCCGGCTATTGAAAAAAGCCGGCGTCCTGAACGTGATCCATACCGTGGCGATGGGCAGCACCGACCTGCTTGACAGTAAACGGCCCGAACAGAACCGCGCCGTCGAGATCTGGGCCGTGGCACCGTGACGGGTAACGGGTAGCGCGTAACGGGTAACGGGTAAAGTTCGGGGTTCGGAGCGGCATCAAAATGGATCTTTTTTCTGCGTTGTCTGCGTGTTCTGCGGATATTTTTTGCCTTTTCTGTGGAGCCGCGCTGCTTTACGTCTTCTATAAAAGCGATGTCCTCCCGGTCTCCCCAGCGGCTTACCAAGTCGGACTACGAGCGGCTTGCCGCTTTCCGGTATCAACTCCGGCGGTTCCTGCACTTTTCGGAGGTTGAAGCCGAGGCGGTCGGCATCACACCCCGGCAGTATCAGGGACTGCTGGCGGTCGCCGGTTACCCCGGCCGCGATGCGATCACGATCGGGGAACTGGCCAAGCAGCTGCTGGTCGCCCATCACAGCGCCGTGGGGTTGGTGGACCGGCTCAGCGCGCAGGGCTTGGTCGAGCGCCAACCGGGGCCGCAGGACCGTCGCCAGGTGCTTGTCCGGCTGACGCCGCACGGCACTGCCCTGCTTGAAAGGCTGGTTCACGCGCACCGGGCCGAACTGATGAAACTGGGGCCGAAAATGAGTACGCTGCTGCAGACCCTCAACAGCGTCGGCCCGGTTTCACCGTCCGGCAGGTGACGCCAAAGAGTTGAGGTCTGCCCACATGGCAAGCCTTCCAGATTCTCCCGTTAAGCCGGCGGTCCCGCAGGGCTGCACCGCTAGATTCATCATCGGCCTGCTGCTTACGATCCTTTTACTGGCGGCCATCTTCACCGCGTTGCGCTAGCGCTTTTGGACGGTTCCGTCGTTTAACTAGCAACGTGCGTGCTTTTGGCCACCCGAAAGGGCGCCGGGCTCTCCTTTGAGCCGGTTTTTCGACCTGGCATAATTGGTGCTCTCTGCACCGTAGCGCCTCAAACCTCTCCGCTGGCGCTGCCCAGCAAAGGAATCATCCCGCTATGAACGTAAGCAACGTAAGCCGGTCTCTGAGCATCGACGCGGACCCTTACCCTTACGAATTCGTGCCGGCCCAAAGCGCCCTGTTGATCATCGACATGCAGCGTGACTTTTTGGAGCCCGGCGGCTTCGGCGAAATGCTCGGCAACGACGTTTCGCAGTTGCGCCGCACGATCGACCCCAACCGGAAATTGCTCGCCGCCTGGCGCGCTGCGGGGCTCCCCGTCCTCCACACGCGGGAAGGGCACCGGCCCGACCTGAGTGACCTTCCGCCCGCCAAAAAAGCGCGGGGCCGCAGCCAGCGTACCATCGGCGATCCCGGCCCGATGGGACGCATCCTGATCCGTGGTGAGCCCGGCCACGACATCATCCCGGAACTTTACCCCCTTCCCACGGAACCGGTCATCGACAAGCCTGGCAAAGGGGCATTTTTCGCCACCGATCTGCACGCCATCCTCCAAAACTACGGCATCCGGAACCTGGTGGTGACCGGAGTCACCACCGAAGTTTGCGTCAATACCACCGTCCGGGAGGCGAACGACCGGGGTTACGACTGCCTGGTCCCGGCGGACTGCGTGGGATCCTACTTCCCTGAGTTCCAGGAGGCGGGTCTGAAGATGATCAAGGCGCAGGGCGGCATCTTCGGCTGGGTATCTGACTCTTCTCGGGTCATAGCGGCTCTCCAGCAAGCTCCCCTGACCGCATGACCCGAGTTCCAGCTGCCCTCCAGCAAGCCTCTCCTGCCCCATAAAAACACCCCTGCCCCTGCCTGAAAGACAGCCATTATGAACAACGCCAAACCCGCCCTTTGGGCTCCCGGAGACTGGAACGCCTTTTTCGGCTTCGGAACCAACATCCTCGTTAACCTGCTGGTCCTGACGGGATTGCTGCGGTTTGTCCTGAAAATGCCGGACGCCCTGGTGTTCGGACGGATCCTCCCGGCCACGGGTATGATGCTCTTTCTGAGCACGATTTATTACGCGTGGCTCGCTTACCGTTTGGCGAAACGCACGGGGCGGACCGACGTCTGCGCGCTGCCTTCCGGCGTCAGCGTTCCCCACATGTTCGTCGTCACCTTCGTGATCATGCTGCCGATCGCCCTTAAGACCGGCGATCCGGTCAAAGGTTGGGAGGCGGGTCTGACGTGGGTATTCATCCAGAGCTTTGTGCTCATGGCCGGCGGCTTTATCGCGCCCGTGATCCGTAGAATCACGCCGCGGGCGGCCCTGCTCGGTACCCTGGCCGGTGTCTCCATCACGTTTATCTCGATGCGTCCGGCGCTTGAAATGTTCATGACGCCCGTGATCGGCATCACTTGTTTCGCCATCATCCTGGCGAGCTGGTTCGGCGGCGTCCGTTACTTTCAAGGAGTGCCCGCGGGTCTGGTGGCGATCGTCGTCGGTTCGATCATCGCGTGGATCTCGAATGCGTTCGGCCTCCGGTACGGCGGGATGAGTCTCGAAAACGTTTCGCACTCATTTGCCAATTTCGGCTTCTCGTTTCCCCTTCCGGCCGCAGACCACGTCTTTTCGGGGTTCCAGTTTCTGGGCGTGATCCTGGTCACCGCGATCCCGTTCGGAATCTATGACTTGGTTGAGGCCATGGATAACGTCGAAAGCGCCGCCGTTGCCGGCGACAGCTTCCCAACGACCAGGGTTTTGACGGCCGACGGCGTCGTCAGCCTGATCGGCTGCCTGATGGGTAACCCGTTTATCAACGCCGTATACATCGGGCATCCCGGCTGGAAAGCGATGGGCGGCCGGATCGGTTATTCCGCCGCCACGGGCATCGTGGTGATCCTGCTGTCGTGGTTCGGTATCATCTCACTGGCGGTAGCCGTGATTCCCGTCGTGGCCATCTCACCCATCCTTCTGTACATCGGCATGCTGATCGGTGCCCAGGCGTTCCAGGAAACGCCCAGGGGCCACGCTCCGGCCATCATTCTTGCGTTCACGCCGCACCTGGCCGCCTGGGGCAGAGGCCAGATCGATAATGCCCTCGGGGCTGCCGGCACCAATGCCGCCGCGATCGGTCTGGATAAGCTCGGGCAAAACGGCGTTCTCTACCGTGGCCTCGAGGTCCTGGGCGGCGGTGCGATTCTGGCCGGGCTCATCGTGGGCACGATCGCGGTGTTCATGATCGACCGGCAATTCCTGAAAGCCGCGGGCTTCGCCTTCGCCGGGGCCGTCCTGACCTTTTTCGGTTTCATGCACGGTGAGAAGATCGGGATCGGCCAAACGCCCGTGGTGGCGATAAGCTACCTGGCGGTCGCGATCATCATGGTCGCGGTGGCAAAGTTTACCGCGGTCCTGCCCAAAGCCGCCGAACCGCAGGAACATCCCGGCGCGGTGCCGCAACCGCAACCGCAGCTGGCAGAGTAATACCGATCACTTCGCGAGGCGACGCGGCCTGAACCGAAAAGCCTTCACTTACCCGGGCCGCCATGAACGCGTAGTCATTCAGGCAGGCCGGGTTGGTGGATGAGGTGCGCCCGTTTTGCCACCTTGCCGTACTCAATTCGCCAAATGGCAACAAGTCAAACCTGGGCAGGCGATCCATTTTGCCGGTTGCATTTTTCGACCCCGGGCCATAGCCTTGCAGCCGATCCCCCCATGATGGCTCGGTGTCAGTATCGTCGCTCAGCAGGCTGTGTCCGGCGTTGCCGTGGCGGCGGTGGAAGCGCCGTCGCCAACCCGATCACGATCGCCACCGTAAGTTTCCGCACTGACAGCCGTGCGGCCCATTGAAAGTAAGGCAGGCAGGACGCGTAACCATGGACCTCAACCTTAAAGGCAAAACCGCCGTCATCACGGGCGGCAGCATCGGAATCGGCTTGGCGGTAGCGGAAGCGTTAGCCGCTGAAGGCACAAATTTGCTGTTGGTGGCGCGGCAACCGGAACGGCTCAACGCTGAAGCCGAGCGCGTTGGCCGGCGATACGGGGTCAGGGCGATCGGGGTAGCGGCCGACGTCGCGGCCGCAAAGCCGATCCAGGAGGTCGTCTCGACCGCTGAACGGGAGTTCGGCGCCATCGACATCCTGATCAATAATGCCGGTACCGGCAGCAATGAGACCATCATGGAAGCGCCGGACGATAAGTGGCAATACTACTGGGAGCTTCACGTGATGTCGGCCGTCCGGCTGGCCCGAGGCCTGGTTCCCCTAATGCGGAAGCGGGGCGGCGGCGTCATCCTGCATAACGCCTCGGTTTGCGCGGTGCAGCCGCTCTGGTACGAACCGATTTACAACGTTTCCAAAGCCGCCCTGATGATGTTTTCCAAAAACCTCGCCAACGAACTCATCAAGGACAACATCCGCGTCAACACCATCAACCCGGGACTGATTCTGACGCCCGACTGGGTAAAAACGGCCAAGCAACTTACGGCCGATAAAGGTGGGGATTGGGAGGGTTATTTGGCGCAGGTCGCGAAGGAGCACGCGCCGATCAACCGGTTCGGCACCCCGGAGGAACTGGCCCATTTCTTCGTTTTTCTTTGCTCGGATCGGGCAAGTTATTCGGTCGGTGCCACGTATTTCGTCGATGGCGGCATGTTGAAGGTGGTGTGAATCCGGTAACGGATAACGGGTGGGAACTACCGGTCACGCGTCACCCGCTACCGGCATGGGGTCGACAAGCATGCGCGCGCGCGTAAGCTATTCGCCGGCATGAGAATTCATCGCGCTCTGGTATCCGTGTACGATAAGGAGGGTATCGTGCCTTTCGTGCGCCGGCTGCACGAACTCGGCGTAGAGATCGTCTCGACCGGGGGTACGGCGGCGCTGTTGAAAGACGAAGGCATCCCCCACGTTGAGGTTGAGAAATACACCGGCTTTCCTGAAATGCTGTCGGGCCGGGTGAAAACGTTGCACCCCAAAGTGCACGGCGGTTTGCTTTACCTGCGCAACAATCCGGACCACCGGCGGGAAGTTGAGGCCAATGGAATCCTGCCGATCGACCTGGTGGTGGTGAACCTTTACCCGTTCCAGGCGACCGTGGAACGCCCGGGCACCACCCGGGAGGAAGCGCTGGAAAAGATCGACATCGGCGGACCGGCGATGCTGCGCAGCGCGGCCAAGAATTATCAGGACGTGACCGTGGTCACCGATCCTCGGGATTACCCCGTGGTGCTGAAACAGATGGAGGAACACGACGGCGCGACGACGCTGAAATTACGCGAACAGCTTGCCATCAAGGTCTTCCTGACCACGGCTCAGTACGACCAGGCCATTTCCGATTACCTAAACCGCGAACAGGAAACGGCCGGTTCGTTCCTCATTTCGGTGCCCCTGGAGAGCCGTTTGCGGTACGGTGAAAACCCTCACCAGAACGCCTCGTTGTATGGCCACTTCCAGGATTATTTCCAAAAATTTCACGGCAAAGAACTCTCGTTTAACAACATCCTGGACATCAATGCGGCGGCCAACCTGATCGACGAATTCATCGAGCCGACGGTTGCCATTCTGAAACACACGAATCCCTGCGGGGTCGGTTCGGACCCGGATTTGCGGGAGGCCTGGATGAAGGCGTTCGCGACCGACAAACAGGCCCCGTTCGGCGGGATCATCATCGCCAACCGTCCGGTTACGGAACCTTTGGCGAGGGCCATTTCGGAAATCTTCAGCGAAGTGATCATCGCGCCCGATTTCGAGTCGGACGCACGGGCGTTGCTGCAAAAGAAGAAGAACCTGCGCCTGATCCGCGCGCGCGAACGCGACGAACAAGTCCAGTCACAGCCGGACATGCGTTCGGTGCTCGGCGGTCTCCTGGTCCAGGACCGTGACAACGCCAAGGTCCAGGAACCCGAGCGGCAGGTGGTTTCGGCCCGGCCGCCGACCGCCGACGAAATGAAGGCGATGCTTTTTGGCTGGTGCGTGGTGAAACACGTGAAGTCGAACGCGATCGTCTACGCCGGCAAAGACCGCACCCTGGGCATCGGGGCGGGACAGATGAGCCGCGTCGATGCTTCCAAAATCGCCATCTGGAAGGCTAACGAAGCCGGGCTTTCCCTGAAGGGCAGCGCCGTGGCCAGCGATGCCTTTTTCCCGTTTCCGGACAGTGTGATCGCGGCCGCCGAAGCCGGGGCTACGGCGGTGATCCAACCGGGCGGTTCGATTCGCGATGAGGAGGTGATCCGTGCAGCGAACGACCACGACGTGGCGATGGTGTTCACCGGCATCCGCCACTTCCGGCATTAACCGGTATGATCAAGCTCGGAGTTAACATTGATCACGTCGCAACCTTGCGCCAGGCCCGGTATGTGGACATGCCGGACGCACCGAACGTGGAGCCGGACATTTTAGCGGCCGCATCGGCGTGCGAACGCGCCGGCGCGCAGGGAATCACGGTCCACCTGCGGGCGGACCGCCGGCACATCCGGGATCGTGATGTCTTCAGGCTGCGTCGCAGTGTGATTACAAAACTTAACCTCGAAATGGGCAATACGCCCGAGATCCTCGAAACGGCCCTGCAGGTTTTGCCGGATGACGTCTGCCTGGTGCCGGAAAACCGTAAAGAGGTCACGACCGAGGGCGGCCTCGACGTGGTTCGCAATGCCAACGCCTTGCGCCGGACGGTTGAGCGCCTGCACGCGGGCGGCATTCGCGTCAGCATGTTCATCGAACCGGCTCCGGAACAGATCGATGCCTGCGCGGGACTTGGCGCCGATGCCGTCGAACTCCACACCGGGCGGTTTGCGAACGTGATGCCCGAGTTCCGCGTGGACGAGGTCGCCCGGTTGGAGACGGCCGCCCGCTACGCATCCGAAAAAGGTTTGGTTGTGAATGCCGGGCATGGTCTGAATTACGCGAACGTCCGCTTGTTGTTGCCGATCCCTTACTGGAACGAGTTCAACATCGGCCACTCCATCGTGTCCCGAAGCATTTTTATCGGTCTGGAATCCGCCGTGCGCGAGATGCTTCAGCTCCTGGCGCCGCCGTCGTGACCGTATTCGGCATAGGCATTGACGTGGTTGAGAACCACAGGATCGCCGAGGCCATTCAGCGGCATGGGGAAAGATTCCTGGAACGGATTTTTCAACCGGGTGAAACGGAATATTGCCGATCCATGCGCGATCCCCACCCGCACTTTGCGGCGCGCTTCGCGGCCAAGGAGGCCGTCTCCAAAGCGTTTGGAACCGGCTTCGCGGGCCAGGTCACCTGGCGCGACATCGAGATCCGGCGCAAAGCCAGCGGTGAACCTTTTGTGGTCCTCCACAACGGCGCGGCGGCGCTGGCCAGGCAACTCGGCATCCGTACGGTGCTGGTCAGCCTCAGCCATTCGGACGGGTACGCGGTCGCCAACGCGCTCCTTCTACAGGACTGACCTATGGAGAGCGATTACAAGGTAAAGCTCGAGGTTTTCGAGGGACCGCTCGATCTCCTGCTCTACCTGATCAAGAAAGAGGAAGTCGACATTTACGACGTCTCCATCGAACGGATCACCCGGCAATACCTCGAGTACGTCGACACGTTCCGGATGCTGGACCTGGAGGTGGCCGGCGAGTTCGTGGTGATGGCAGCCAACTTGATTTACATCAAGAGCCGAAGCCTTCTCCCGGTTCATCAACAACCGGCGGAGGAGGACGCCGAAGAGGAAGACCCGCGCTGGGACCTCATCCGGCAGTTGATCGAGTACAAAAAGTTCAAGGACGCAGCCGCGCAACTGCAACGGCGGGAACTCGAACAGGAAGGGCTCATTCCCCGGGTCCTGGAAAAACCCAACTTGGCCGCACCGGATGCGCTGCTCAAGCAGGAGGTAAGTATTTTCGACCTGATCAATGCGTTCCGGAAAGTTCTCAAGCGACTCGAAAGCAAACGCGAAGATCTCCGGGAAATTTTTGAGGAGAATTTCACCGTCTCTGACCAGATCGAGCACATCATGGCGATTACGCGACGGGAGCGGTCAATGGCGTTCTCGGAACTATTCGCCTCCGCGGCCAGCCGAACCGAAATCGCGGTGACGTTTCTGGCGTTGCTCGAACTGATTCGCCTGAAGCAACTCCGGGTGCACCAACGGGAACCCTTTGCCGAGATCCTGATTTCGCGGCTGGGTTGATCCGGATCGCGGCACCGCTCGCGGCTCAAAAGGGCCACTCACCCCTGCGGCGTAAAGTATCTCTTTCATCGTTTCGATTCCGCCACGCGCATACGGGGCGCGGATCAAAGAGGCCGTTTGCCCGTCGGGTTAAAAGTATCCATTTGATCCGCGCCCCGTATGAGTCTTGTTTTGCAGGCGTTAGACGAAATCTGATGGTCAGATGATGATCTCTTTGAAAGCGGTTGTCGAAGCCCTGCTCTTCAGCGCGCCCAGACCTCTGTCGACCAAAGAGGTGCTGCAAGTGCTGAAAGCCGGCGCGGAGTATCTTGAGGAAGAGAACCCCCTTCCTGAACTGGACCAAATCCAGGAACCGGAGATCAGGGCGATTTTGGCCGGCCTGGCACAAGAGTACACCGAACTCGGCCGGGCATTTCAGCTCGTCGAGCAGGTAGCAGGTTGGCAGCTTACTTCCCGGCCTGAATACCAGGTCTGGGTGCGCCAGCTTTTTCCCGAACTCCGTCCCACGCGCCTCAGCGCACCGGCCTTGGAAACCCTGGCCATCATCGCGTACCGGCAGCCGATTACCCGGGCCGACATCGAAGCCATCCGGGGGGTCGCGGTGGATGGTCTGGTGCAGAAGCTGCTGGACGCCGGGCTGGTCAAGATTTCCGGACGGGCCGACATCCCCGGGCGACCGCTCCTGTACGAGACGACGCAGCATTTCATGGAACATTTCGGCCTCAAAACGCTGGAAGAACTTCCCAACGCGACGGAACTGAGGCAGTTGCCCCTGCCCGTGTTCAAGCCGGAGGAGGCGGCCGGCCCGGCGGCGGCCGAGACCGGAGCCCTGGTGGCCCGGGAGGCGGCGGCGGCGCCCGAAACCGAAGCAAACCTGAACGAGGAAACGACGAGTGGAAGAACCGAAGCTGTCGAAGATCCGTCAAGAGATTGACCGAATCGATACCGAACTGATCCGTCTGCTCAACGAGCGCGCGGATTTGGTACACGAGGTCGGGCTCGTGAAGAAGGAAGCCGGCCTTTCAATCTACGCACCCGAGCGGGAGGAAAGCCTGCTTCAGGGGCTGGTCCGAAAGAGCCAGGGTCGCCTGCCGAGTCACTCCATCCGCGCCATTTACCGCGAAATCATGTCGGCCTCTCTGGCCCTCGAAAAAGACATTCTCATCGCTTACCTCGGTCCCGAGGCAACCTGGACCCATCAGGCGGCCCGTTCAAAATTCGGCGCCTCGGTTCGCTACCTTGCTCAAGCCAACATCAGCGACGTATTCGATCAGGTCACCCGGCGTCGCGCCGATTACGGGGTCGTGCCGATCGAGAATTCGGTCGAGGGCGCCGTGAACCACACGCTCGATGTGTTCATGGATTCCGAGCTGAAGATTTGCGCCCAGATCCTGTTGCGCATTGAAAATAACCTGCTTTCCCGATCGCCGCTGCCTGAGATCTGCCGGATCTATTCACACCCGCAGGTTTTCGGGCAGTGCCGCAAGTGGTTACAAAACCACGCGCACGACGTGGAAATGATCGAAGTTTCCAGCACGACGCGCGCGGCGGAGATTGCCGCCAGAGAACCGGGCTCCGCCGCCTTGGCCGGAGCCATGGCCGCAGAGATTTATGATCTGCCGATCCTGGAATGCGCGGTGCAGGACAGTCCTAACAACACCACCCGTTTTCTCGTCATCTCGCACACGACGTGCCCGCGAACCGGCAATGACAAAACCTCGCTGATGTTTTGCGTGCAGGACCAGGCGGGCGCGCTCTATTCCGCACTCGAACCGTTTAACCGGCTCAAACTCAGCATGAGCAAAATCGAGAGCCGGCCCTCCAAGCGAAAAAATTGGGAATACTTCTTTTTTGTCGATGTGGAAGGCCACTGCGACGATGAGGTCGTCACGACCGCCCTGAAGGAACTGCAGCGCCATTGTACGTTCGTGAAAGTATTGGGAAGCTACCCGAAGGGGGAGACCGGTAACGGGTAACGCGTAACGGGTCTGGAAATAGCCGCAGAACACGCAGGTA
>JAFAUY010000174.1 GCA_019243005.1 Verrucomicrobiota bacterium
GCCGACTTCGATAACTACCGCAAACGTCTGACGCAGGAGATCGAGCGCCGTGCCGCCGCACAAAAGCACGAGTTCATCCGCGAACTGCTGCCGGTCATCGACAACCTCGAGCGTGCGCTCGCTGCAAATGCGGCCGCCTCGCCCGAACAACTCCGCCGGGGGGTCCAGCTGACCCTCCAGCAATTGCACCAGCTGCTGCGCCGCCACGGCGTTGAACCCGAGGAGAGCCTCGGTCGGCCATTTGACCCTCACCGGCACGAAGCCGTTGCCGCCCGCCGCGACCCGAGCCAGCCTAACCATGCCGTGCTCGAAGTTTTCCAGCGCGGTTACCGGCACGGCGACGCGGTGTTCCGACCGGCCAAAGTGGTCGTCAACGATCTGAGCCGTTCTGGAACTGCCGGCCATGCCCGTTGAATTCAAAGATTATTACGCCACGCTTGGGGTGCCTCGGGACGCCAGCGAGGAGGAGATCAAAAAGGCCTTCCGCAAGCTGGCGCGCCAGTACCATCCCGACGTCGCGAAAGACAAGAAGCAGGCGGAAGAAAAGTTTAAGGAAATTAACGAAGCGTACGAAGTTCTCGGCGACCCGGAGAAGCGAAAGAAATACGACCAACTCGGGGCGCGCTGGCAGGAAGGGCCCGGCTTCGAACCGCCGCCCGAATGGGAAGGCGGCGCCTGGACGGGACCCGACGAGACGCAGACGCACGAATTCCATTTCGACGGCACCGGTTTCAGCGACTTTTTCGAGCAATTCTTCGGCCGTGGCGGGCGCTACGGCGGCTTTGAGGAGGGGTTTCGGGCCGGGCGGCGGGGCGGGGGAGCCGCCGGGCAATTTGCGCAGCGCGGCGCGGATATCGAAGGGGACATCCTGGTCACGCTGGATGAAGGGCTGCACGGTTCCAGCCGCACCATCTCGCTGCAGCGCGTTGACCCGAGTACGGGCCAGGGGCAAACCGAAACCATCAGGGTGCGCATCCCGCCCGGGGTGCATGAGGGCCAATCCATCCGCGTCCGCGGCAAAGGGGGGCAAGGTATCGGCGGCGGGGAGTCCGGTGACCTGTACCTGCGGGTACGGCTCGCGGCCCATCCCGATTTCCGCGCGCGGGAGTCAGACCTTTACTACGACCTGGAGCTGGCGCCGTGGGAAGGGGTGCTCGGCGCGAGCGTGACCGTACCGACGCTGGGCGGCGGCCGGGCCAAGCTGCGCATTCCGCCCGGTACAAGTCAGGGCAAGCAGTTTCGTTTGCGCGGGCAGGGTTTGCCCAAAGGCACGAGCGGCGAGCGCGGCGATCTGTACGCGGTCGTCGTCGTACAGTTGCCGCAGCACATTAACGAAGAGGAACGTACCCTCTGGGAACAACTCCGCCGTGCCTCTACCTTTAACCCCCGTCAAGACTGACGGATGAGCACCATTGAACTCGACGCTCGAGCGCTGGATTGCACGTGTCCTCTCGTGGCCAAAGTAAACACCGGAGAGTTGCCCGACCTTGCCGGTCGTTTCGGTATCCGCAGCATTCCTGCCCTGGCCCTGTTCAAAGGCGGACGCGAAATGGCGCGCCAAGCCGGCGCACTGCCGGCACCGGCAATCCTCCAATTTCTGCAATCAGTCCTTTAAATTCCCCGTGTTTATCAACCATAACCTTTATGAGTACCATGCATGAGCTGACGCCGGCAACGACCCGCGCCCTCCAGCTTTTCGAGCCTGACCCTCGAACGGCTTATACCATCGAAATGACGGCCCAGTTGGTGGATGTGCCCCGGCATTCGATTCTCCTGTATTGCAAGCACGGTTTGGTTTCACCGGTGGTGGATCCGGCGTGTGGCGGCTATTTTTTCAATGACGAAGCCATCCGCGTCCTTCGGCGCGTTGAATACCTGCGTACCAGTTGCGGTGTTAACCTTGCCGGAATCAAGATGATCCTGGAGCTGATGAATAAGGTCGAGCGCCTGGAGTCCGAAGTGAGTTTCTTGCGGCAGATAGCAGCTTTATAATCCTTGCCACGGTGGGATAGCCGATTTTAGCCCGTTACGGAAACGTTTGGTGCGAGTTCGATGCGCCAGGGGAACCGTCTTCCGGCGCAACGGAGCTTAGCCCAGGGTTTACCCCGCTGCCATTTAGTTAAGGGCTGAGGGCGTGTGCAGGGCGTCTTTGCCCCGGAGGGGCAGTCCCGGAGGGACGATCGAGAGTAGGCAGGTACTTTAGTGCCTGTGGAGGGAACCTTTAACCTGGAACGGGCTTTAAAAACGGTTTGCGTCCCGTTGGGACGCTGGGAAGGAGCGGGCCGGCACCCCACCGGCTCCGGGGAGCACACGGCACTCCGCGGCGGGGTCCCTTCCCACGCTCCCGGCCGGCTTCCCACCGTCCCGACGGGACGGATTGTCTTTTTTAACTGCCCCACCACAGGCACTAAAGTACCTGCCTACTCTCAATCGTCCCTCCGGGACTGCCCCTCCGGGGCAAAGACGGGTCCCCTCGCGCGGGCCTTGAGAAAAAATGTGGGTAAAGCTTAGCACTGAAGATGCCGGGCTACTTTCCGGCCGCCCCTGCGGGGCAAAGGCAATGCCACGCACCTCCAGGCCCCGCTCCCGACACTCAATTTCGCATCCTTCCCAGCAGGGGGCTGATCTCAGACTCGAAGGTCGCCTGATCCGTATATCCTTGATGAGCCGCGACCAAATTACCTTCGCGATCAATGACAAACGTCGTCGGGATCGCGGAAATGCCGCCGTAGTCAGCCAGAACTTTATCATTGCCCATAACGACGGGGTAATTTATCGCGAACCGCTCCATAAACGGTTTCACGACCGCGGGCCCTCGCTCATCAAGCGACACGCCGATTACGCTGAAGTCCCGGCCCGCATATTTCTTTTGTAGCGCTACGAGACCGGGGATTTCCGCGCGACACGGCGGGCACCAGGTAGCCCAGAAATCCAGCACGACCACCTTTCCTTTGAAATCCGCAAGTTTCAGGGCCTTGCCGTTTACGTCGCTCAGTTGCCAATCGGGTGCTGCTTTCCCGGTTGGCTCGGCTCGTGACGGTACGCCTGACAACAAAACCATACTGGTGAGCAGAACGGAAAGGCCTCGTTTCAGGCAAATGGAAAAGCGCTTAAACATAAAGGTAAACCTCAAATCCATAATGCCTGAGCGATTTGGCACGTCCGATATTCCTTACGCCGCGGTTCGCGCCGGGGAACCACGTGGCCCGAGCTGATTGCACAACGGCCGCTGGTCACGGTTCCCGGTAGGCGGTTCCGTCTGCAGCGGTGGCCGGTTTGCCCGTGTATCGACCGTGCTTGGGAACGGCGACCTGGTCGAAGTCCCGGGCGAGAGCGTATAACGCGGTGCGCATGGACTCCCCTTGCATGGGCCGGCCATGGCCGGTGACGACAACTTCGGGCTCCAGCGTGGCCAGTTTTTGGACCGACACCCGCGCCGATACCCAATCCGGCGTGAAGTACATTGGCGGCCCATGCATTTCCGGCTTCTGAACGGCCACGGAGTAGGCCGATTCCTGGCCGGTCGTGATAAACGCATCCCCGGCGATCAGGGTCCGGTCGGATTCGCGCCAGAGCGAAATGTGCCCAGGCGCATGGCCCGGGGTGTGAATCCAGCGCCAGCCCGGCATTGACGGCACGCTCCCATTGGCGGGGAGAGCCTGCAACCACCGGCTCACGTCGATCGGACCTCGCGGGTACAGGGGTGAAAGCAGCGACATGAGACCGCCGCTGACCAACGGATCGGGCGGCGGGTACGAGGCGCTGCCATTAAGGTAGGGCAGTTCCAATTGGTGCGCGTAGATCGGGGTATCCCATTTGCCGGCCAGCTTCTCCAGGCCGCCGATGTGGTCGAAATGCCCGTGGGTCATAATGATCGCAGCCGGCCGGGAGTGGTCGCCGAACCTCTCCCGGGCGGCACGCTCGATCAGACCGGTCGTGCCGATCACGCCGGTATCGATCAGCGCCCATTGCCGGTCAGCCGCGCCGGGCCGGCCGAAAAAGACGACGTTGACCATCATCAGCCGTTTGTAAGCAAGTTCGGGCGCGAACTCCGGGGTGGCATCGTCCGCCTGCGGAGCCGTGTCCGCGCGGGCTTCGGGGTCGAGAGGGACTTGATCTTTCATGTTATGTCGACAGCGGGACCGTATCGATCGTGCGGGCTCGGTCCGGTGGTTCTTTGAGGCTCCGATTTGTCCTGGTCTTCTCCGAAACCGGTCATTAAATTCCTCGAATTGGCAACCGGGCATCATGAACAGGAAAAATTTGATCTGGCTGGGCGTGGCGATCCTGGGCGCAATCGCGCTGGCGACCATAGCCCTCAAGCGCGGGGAAACCGTCAATGCCGCCTGGATGATCGTGGCGGCAGTTTGTACGTATCTGATCGCATACCGGTATTACGCCCGCTTTATCGCCGACCGGGTCTTGAAGGTTGACCGGCTGCGCCCGACGCCCGCGATCCGGCACAACGACGGCCTGGACTACGTGCCGACTAACCGGTACGTGCTCTTCGGCCACCACTTCGCCGCCATCGCCGGGGCCGGACCGTTGGTCGGCCCGGTTCTGGCGGCGCAGATGGGCTATTTGCCGGGCACACTCTGGATCCTCGCCGGCGTGGTGTTCGCCGGCGCGGTCCAGGATTTTACCGTCCTCTTCCTGTCGGTGCGCCGCGATGGCCGGTCGTTAGGCGACATGGTGCGCTCGGAGATGGGTCGCGTTGCCGGAGGCGTCGCCCTGATTGGCGTCCTGCTGATCATGATTATTCTGCTGGCCGTGCTGGCGCTGGTAGTGGTCAAAGCCCTGGTCGCCAGTTCCTGGGGTAGCTTTACCGTGATTTCCACCATCCCGATCGCCATTCTAATGGGGCTCTACAGCCGCTTCATTCGCCCCGGCCGCATCGCCGAAATGTCGCTGATCGGTTTCGTGCTGCTCATGGCCGCGCTCATTTACGGGCGGACGCTGTCCCAGACCCCGGCGTTGGCGTCGCTGTTCACCTTCCGAGGCGAGACCCTGGCCCTGATGATCATCGCCTACGGTTTTGTCGCGTCGGTGCTTCCGGTCTGGCTGCTGCTGGCACCTCGTGATTATTTGTCTACGTTCCTCAAAATCGGAACCATCGTTGCGCTTGCGGCCGGGATTCTGCTCGTGCGTCCCGACATGAAAATGCCGGCGATCACTCGGTTCATCGACGGCACGGGCCCGGTCTTCGCCGGCACCCTGTTTCCCTTTCTTTTCATCACCATTGCCTGCGGCGCCGTTTCCGGCTTCCATTCCCTGATCGCTTCGGGAACAACGCCGAAGATGCTCGAGAACGAGAGGCAGGCGCGTTTTATCGGCTACGGCGCCATGCTCATGGAATCGGGCGTCGCCGTCATGGCCATGGTGGCCGCCGGCGTGATCGAACCCGGCGTCTATTTCGCCATGAACAGCCCCGCTGGCCTGATCGGAACCACGGCCGCCAAAGCCTCTCAAGTGATCTCCGGCTGGGGTTTTAGCGTCACGCCCG
Organism: Verrucomicrobiota bacterium; assembly: GCA_019243005.1. GTDB lineage: Bacteria > Verrucomicrobiota > Verrucomicrobiia > Chthoniobacterales > JAFAMB01 > JAFBAP01. The sequence goes on from JAFAUY010000174.1 coordinate 5,504, forward strand.
AGATGATTTCGCAGATCGCCAAGGACGTCGGAGAAACCGGCATCCTGTCGCGAACCGGCGGCGCTCCGACGTTGGCGGTGGGAATGGCCCAGATTCTCTCAGGAATGTTCGGCGGCAAGGTTTTATTGGGAGTCTGGTACCATTTCGCCATCCTGTTCGAGGCCCTGTTTATCCTCACCACCATCGATGCGGGGACCCGTGTGGCCCGCTTCATGATCCAGGACCTTATCGGCAGCGTGATCCCGACGTTCATGGAGACCAAATCGTGGAGCAACAACCTCATCGGTTCCGCCCTGGCGGTGGCGGGCTGGGGTTATTTCCTTTATGCAGGCGTGATCGATCCGCTGGGCGGGATCAACACGCTCTGGCCGCTGTTCGGTATTTCCAACCAGATGCTGGCCGGTATCGCGCTCACCCTTTGCACCGTGGTATTGTTTAAGATGAAACGCCAGCGCTATGCCTGGGTGAGCGTTGTGCCCACGGCCTGGCTGCTGGTGTGTACCCTCACGGCCGGATTTCAGAAGGTGTTTCATCCCTCGCCGGCGATCGGCTTTTTGGCTCATGCCAGGCAATTCAGCGAAGCGATGGCAGCCGGCCGGCTCGTGGCCCCGGCCAAAACCGTTGCGGACATGGGCAGGATCGTATTCAATGACTACCTCGACGCAGGCTTGGCGGCGATCTTCGTCGCGGTCATGGTGACGATGGTGATCTACGGCTTACTCAGCGTCGTCAAGGCACTGTCCACACCCGACGTCACCGCCGTCGAGGTCGAGGCGGCTGGTTTGGCGCCCGGAGGCACCCATGCATAATAATTTTCGAAAGGTTCGAATCGTGGGCAGTTGGGCGGCAAAGACGGCGCGTCTGATGGTTGGCGTTCCCGACTACCAGGACTACGTCGAACATCGTAAGGCGTTCCACCCTAATGAGCCAATCATGACCTACGAGCAGTTCTTCCGGGAACGGCAAAACGCCCGTTACGCGTACGGGAAAGGAAATTTCAGGGGCTGCTGCTGAACGAGAACAAAACGGCTGCTAATGGTTGGCACGCGCCTTTTTTGAGGCCTCGATCACTTGCGGTTCCAGGTCGGGCGGCAGTTCTTCGTAGTGGCTGAAAGCCTCAGTATGAACCCCGCGCCCGCCGGTTAACGAGCGCAACTGGCTGGCATACCGGTACAGTTCCCTGGCGGGAACCTGGGCACGGATGACCTGGAGCGGGCCCTCGGCGTCTGTCCCCACGATCCGGCCGCGACGGCTCGAAAGGTCACCGATGACTTTGCCCGTGCAGTCTTCGGGAACGCGGACTTCGAGGGCATGGATGGGCTCGAGCAGGCACGGCCTTGCCTTCAGGAAGGCCTCTTTGAACGCCCAGTAGCCGGCCACCTGGAAGGAAATGTCGTTGGAATCGACCGGGTGCATCTTGCCGTCATAAAAATCGACGTTCACGTCCACGACGCGGTACCCGGCCAGGATGCCCTCGGTGCAAGCGTTGCGGACCCCGCGCTCGACCGAGGAGACGAACACGCGGTCCACGCACTGGCCGGAGAGGGATTCACGGAACGCGATACCGGAATCGCGCGCGGCCGGTGCGATCCGTAGCGCGACTTCGGCGAACTGGCCGGCGCCGCCCGTTTGCTTTTTGTGGCGATAAGTCGAATCGCCGGTGGCCCGGATTGTTTCGCGAAAGCGAACGCGTGGTTCGATGAGGTCAAAGTGGACATTGAATCGGCGGCGGAGCCGTTCAGCCACCACATCGAGGTGCAGTTCACCCTGTGCGGCGACGATTGTCTGGTGAAGTTCGGAGTCAGTGGTGAACACGAACGCGGGATCCTCCTCGTGCAACCTGGCGAGCCCGGCAGCGATCTTGTCCTCCTCGCCTTTGGCCTTCGGCTGAAGCGCCGCGTGAACCGTGGGTTTCGGATACTCGGGAGCGGACAGCCGCACCGGCCGGTTCGCCGAACAAAGCGTGTTGCCCGTATGGGTGTCCTTGAGTTTCACCGTGGCGCCGATCTCACCGGCATGCAGTTCACTGACGGCGCCGCGATCGCGGCCGTTCAGAACATAAATCTGCCCGATCCGTTCGGTAATGCCGCGCGTGCTGTTGAGCAGGTCCATCCCGGTTTTCACCGTGCCGGAATAAACCCGAAACGCCGATAGCTCGCCGAAGCGCTCCTCATTCATGGTTTTGAAAACCTGCGCCACCGGATCGGTGCCCGTCAGCGTGACGGTCACTTCTTTACCGTTGCCGTCGAGCGCGGAAACCATTTGCCGGTCCACCGGCGACGACCCGTATTTCGCGATGAAATCCATCAAACGCGCCACCCCCACATCGGTTTCGGCCGAAATGCAGAACAGAGGGGTAAAAAGCTGTTGCTGGATCGCCGCGTGGATGCCGCTCCGGAACTCCTCCTCCGAAAGGCCGCCCTGATCGAAGAACTTCGTCAGCAGCGTGTCATCGGACTCCGCGATCAGTTCGATCAGCTCACTGTGAAGGCGGGCGACGCGTTCCTTCCACTCACCGTGGGCAGGCTCTTCCGTGAATCGGCCCCGGCCGGTGGTCTCATAGGTAACGACGTCGCTTCGAAGCACGTCCAGAATCTGGTTGAAACCCGGGCCGGGGTTGATCGGCACATTCATCGGGAACACCCGCGTCCCGTAATGCGCACGGGCGTCATCAAGGACGTCGTTGAAGCTTGCGTTCGGTTTGTCCATCGCGTTAACGACGATGATCTTCGGGATGCCGCAGTCGGTGGCGCAATCCCAGACCCGCTCGGTACCCACGCCGATGCCGTGCTGCGCGTGGACGACCACGAGTGCGAAGTCGGCCACGCGCAACGCCGCGAGCGCCTCGGCCATAAAGTCGAGGTAGCCCGGCGTGTCCATGAAGTTGAATTTTTTGTCCATCCACGTGGTGTGGAGCAGAGAGGTTTGCGTGGAAATCTGCCGCTGCCTTTCACTCAGGTGGTAGTCGGACACCGTCGAACCGTCGACAATCCGTCCCATTCGGCCGATGGCGCCGCTACAGGCGAGCATGGCCTCACTCAGAACCGTCTTGCCGGACGACGCATGCCCGACGATGGCAAAATTGCGGATGTCCGCTGAGCAATGCATTGCCATGACTTCGAGAATGAGGCGGAACTGCCGCGCGTGCAAGCTCCGCAAGACGAAACCGGCAGAAAGATGCGCGAAATCGTCTTCAAAACTGCGTCGTGTAAACCAGCGGGCAAAGGTTCAAGGAGGTGTGTGCGTGCCGGACCGCGTTGCACGTTCAGTTCGCCGGACCCGGCCCAACCGGCAAGCACCGGCAGGCCGAAAATAGATAGTGAGCGGCGGATGAACGTCATAATCATAGGACCGCGAGCCGTGCGGGGCACCGCCTGTTTCCTCGCATGCGTTTTGAGCGTGGCGGCAATTTGCCTCGACTTGCCGCGCTCATGCATGGCGCAGGCGCCTGATCAGCTCCAGATCCGAGGCGCCCGGATCGACGTCCGCTTTGAGTTCATCCCGTCCGACCGGCTTCGCAAACTGATGATGGGCCGGATCGCACTCTCGGCACAAGCCGTGGCCGCCTATTACCAACAATACCCGGTGCCGGCCGTCGAGATCCGCGTCGGCTCACACCGCGGTCACGGCATCAACTCGGGTCACGCATTCGGGTTTCCCCGGGCACACCTGTTTGTTTCCGTGGGGGTTGACAGCACCGAACCGGACTTCGCCGATGATTGGATCACCACCCATGAAATGGTGCACCTGGCGTTTCCTTCCGTCGCCGAACAACACCATTGGATTGAAGAAGGGCTGGCTACTTACGTTGAGCCCATCGCCCGAGCGCGCATCGGCGAACTCTCACCCCAGAAAGTCTGGGGCGATATGGTTGACGGCATGCCCAACGGCCTGCCTCAGCCCGGGGATCGCGGCCTGGATTTCACGCACACCTGGGGCCGAACTTACTGGGGCGGAGCGCTCTTCTGCTTGCTCGCGGACGTCGACATCCGCAAACGCACGGACAACCGGCGGGGTCTCGAGGACGCGCTTCGCGGCATTTTGCGAGCGGGGGGCAGTATCGAGTCGGAGTGGCCCCTCTCCCGGGCGCTGGCCACGGCTGACCGTGCGGCGGGAGTGACCGTGCTGGAAGACCTCTACGCGAAGATGAGAGCCTCACCGGTGGCACCTGATCTGGACAGGTTATGGCATCAACTTGGCGTCGAACGGCAGGCAGGCGCGCTGGCCTTCGACGATTTCGCCCCGCTTGCGGCCATCCGCACCGCGATCACGCAGCGGCGCGCCGAGCCTGGGCCGTAGCCGGCCGGGAGCATACCCGCCAAGCCGCGCTCCGGTCGGTAAGCGCGGCAGGAGCCCGCATCGCGATTGTAATTATCAAAGTAGCAGGAGGAAGATGGCCAGAAAAGAAATGACCCAGGACCAGCTCACGACGGCGCCGGCGGCCAGCCGGACGGGAACTTACGTTTTTGAATCGCCGATTCGCTCGGGCCGAGCCACGGCCACCCACGATCAGGAGGTGCCTGAGATCGACCTCTTCAGCCCTCTGACCATCCGGGGCGTCACGTTCCGCAATCGCATCGTCATGTCGCCGATGTGCCAATATTCCGCCCGCGATGGATTTGCCGATGACTGGCACCTGGTTCACCTCGGCAGCCGCGCCGCGGGGGGAGTCGCGCTGGTGGTGGTCGAAGCCACGGCGGTCACCCCGGACGGCCGCATCACCCCGGGGGATCTGGGAATCTGGGATGATCAGCACATCGAACCGCTGGCGCGCATCGCCCGATTCGTGCATCGTCAGGGCGCGGTCGCCGGCATTCAACTGGCTCACGCGGGGCGCAAGGCGAGTTCGGACCTGCCGTGGCAAGGCGGCGCGCGCCTGAAAACGCCGGAAGAGGGTGGCTGGCCCGTCGTTGCCCCGAGCCCGATCCCTTTCAATGAAGGCGATCCCCTGCCTCTGGCGCTGGATGAAGCCGGCATCGACGGCATCGTGGATGCCTTCGAGGCTGCCGCCCGCCGCGCGTTAACCGCAGGTTTCAAAGTGCTCGAAATTCATGCCGCCCACGGCTATTTGCTCCACGAGTTTCTTTCCCCGCTCAGCAATCACCGGCGGGGCCAGTACGGCGGAAGCCTGGAAAACCGGATGCGTTTCCTCCTGCGTGTGGCCGAACGGCTGCGCGGCCTTATGCCTGATGAGTTGCCCCTTTTCGTGCGCATCTCGGCTACCGACTGGGTCGAGGGCGGGTGGGATATCCAGAGCTCCGTCGCCCTGGCGAAAGCCCTCAAGCCGCTGGGCGTAGACCTCATCGACGTCTCCTCCGGCGCGTTGGTGCCGACCGCCCGGATCCCGGTCGCAAAAGGGTACCAGGTGCCTTTTGCCCGGCGTATTCGCGAAGAGGCGGATATCAGGACCGGG
>JAFAUY010000347.1 GCA_019243005.1 Verrucomicrobiota bacterium
ACAGGAGCTACGTTAACCGACCCGACGTGATTGTCGGGAACGATCCGCAAAAGGCGCTCGACCTGATCTTTGGCGAGGGCATCATAACATTCGATGTTCCGATGGCCACCGCCCTTAAGGGCACATTGGACCTGGGAGGCGGGTACGTCCTCGATCTCAATGGGACAATTCTGGGCGAACCGTCGGCGGCCCCGCCGGTTCTTCGTATCTCCGGCATAGGACGTCCAGGCACCCCGACCGCCGGGTGGGACTACGAATACGTGGGGTACCTGGCATGGACCTGGCCGAACGGCACCGCACAGGTACCGGCGATCGTCGGCACGGTTGTGCGCGCTAAACCTCACGATCATGATCAGGCGAAGGCGGGGTTTGTCGCTTCGTTCATCGCCACCAAGCAGCAGTAACAACCACACGGTGCCTCAACAACTGGTGTTGCATATGGGAGGTCGTCATGGCTGCCTGCGCTTTCCAGGCTCTTCAACCGAGCCGCAGATCGCTGCTGAAGCTTGGTTCGGCACTCGGAGTCACTTCTCTGCTGCCCTCGAGGCAGGCACGCGCTCAAAACCTGCTGGTCCGCTCGGATGTCAACAGCACGGCGGGTCAGCGCATGGTCGGGCTCTACGCGCAGGCGGTGCAAAAGATGCAGGACCCCGCAATCAACTTCCCGCCCCAACCCCAAAGCTGGACCTTCCAGGCCTACATCCACAACCTCCCGGTGGATCCGTTCCATCCTGTTGAATCCGGGGGCTTTCGACCTGGCTCCCCCGCACTGAGCACGCGCGTCGATCAAATTTACGGCCAACCCGCAGAGGGCACGCCACAGGCCGCTTGGAAAAAAGCGGCGCTGAAATGCTGGGCCACCTGCCCACACAGCAGCCCGTGGTTCGTGGCGTGGCACCGCTGGTACTTGTTCTACTTCGAGCAGATCGTGCGCTCACTCAGCGGAGCGGCAGACTTCGCGCTTCCCTACTGGAACTATGCCTCGGACATGGGGCCGTCCTTGCAATTGCCAGCGCAGTTCCAGAACCCTGTCCTGGATCCCACCAACCCCCAGAGTCCCCCCAATCCGCTGTACGAGGACCTCCGTGGCCTTGGCTTTTACAATCCTCTGGGAACCGGCGCTCAAAACCTGCCGATGAACGACGGGGGCTATCTCCCCTTCCCTGCGACCGACTACAACCCCGCCTTGTCTGGCGCAGCGCTGTTCCCATCGGACGACTCCACGAACTTCGCTGACCTGCCTGATCCCCGGTATTTGGCCCTCGGCCTCACGGGACGTCTCGAAATTCAGCCGCATGACAATGTTCACGTGAATGTCGGCGGCCTGATGTCGAACGTTCCGGTGGCCGCGCAAGACCCGGTCTTTTTCGTGCACCATTGTCAGATCGACCGGCTGTGGGCCACGTGGCAGTCGTTCCCGAATGCCACCTACAACTATGGAAACGCCAGCACTGCCCCGAGTGAGCAGGACTGGAACAACCGCAAGTTCTCCTTTGTCGACGCGAGCGGCAAGGTCGTCGAGGTTACGACAGCAGGACAGCTCGACACCACAAAACTGGGCTACAAGTATGACGCGTTGGCGCCCCTGCTTCCACGGCAGGTTGTGGCAGCCGCCACACCATCAGCCGCGGCCCGGGCGCCACTCGTACTCGCCGCCGCGCAGGCAAGCGGGCTGCGCGTTGGCAGCGGAGGCGCACGCGTCACTCTCGCCCCAGCCCCTGGGACTAACCAGGCCTTGGCCAGCGGAGCAAGCACGCCACAGTCCGAAACCCTGATTCTACGGAACGTGAAGTTGCTGAGCCGGCCACCGGCGCCGCTGCACGTATTCCTGAACCTGCCGGAGGGCACAGCACCTGAACTCCTCAGCCCCTTCCATATCGGGATACTGAATTTCTTCAACTGGGACACTGGCACCGGTGGCCCGATGCAGGAGCAGGTCGGTCCCGCCGGTCAGGTTACGCACGAGACGCCCAGTGCCGGTGAGTTCAGGTTTTCGGTGGGCGATGTGCTGGCTCGGCAGAGGGCAGAGGGACTGTGGAACGGCGGCCCAATCACGGTGACCATCAGCACGCTCGGCAGCGACAGGTCGCGAGACCGCACCTACGTGACGATCGGGCAGGTAGAGCTGGTACCGTAATCGGCGGTGACACGGCAATGGTCCGGCCACATACGTAAGAGGCGGCTTTCAGAATTCCTGAGCGAGGGCTCCTCGCGACCCAGGGCATCTATGAGTTTCGGCCGTTGCGGCGTGATCGGCAAGCACGCCTGACGGAGCAGCGCACTAGGGACAGTCGCGAGTTGCCCTCACCAACCGCGGAGAGAACCATGACCCGACGGGAACCACTATCTCTCGCCACCACGCAATCCGAAAGGGCTTGACTCGTGAGCCAGCCATAAGGGAACGGTGCCGCCTGTCGTGGTGACCTTTACGGTTCACAATACCGTCGCGGCACGTCGCGGCTGGGGAAGTGGACAGGAGGGAGCGGCCGGAATCTCGCTCGTGACTGGCGGCTGCGGGTAATATTGCGTCGTGAGCTGGGCCTGTCGCGCAGCGTCGTCACCTTGCACAAGCCGGATCAATTCGAGCGCCTCGTCGAGACCCGATGAAATGCCGCCCCCAGTCAGTCGATTGCGATCGCGCCAGAACCGCGGATGTCCAGGCGCGATCCCCACCTTTGGAAAGCGGTCGGCTAAGCAGTTCGTGAAAGCCCAGTGGGTTGTCGCCGTGTAACCATCGAGCAAACCTGCCGCGGCGAGCAGCAGCGCGCCCTCGCAGACCGAGCACACAAAGGCTGCTCCCTCGCTCTGCCTAACAAGGAAATCCAAGAAGACTTGGTCTTCCATGCGTTCGGCGAGTGCGGCGGGATCGCCGCCCGGCACCCATAGAATGTCGAAGCGGGGAGCGTCATCAAAGGATGTATCTGCTTCAATCACCAGACCGCCGCGGCACTGGATGCGCCCTTGGTGTTTGGCAGCGATTGTGAGGTCAAAGCCAGCCCAGCTCAGCATTTCAAAGGGACCAGCGACATCGAGCGAATCTACGAGATGATACACGGGAAACCCGACACGCATAAATGGCTCCTGAGCTACAGCACAAGCACCGTTCCGCTACTTAGCAGAGCAGAGCGATTGCGTTCAACCCAACTTGAAGCGGAACGGCGACGTGGTGGCAACAAACCATGCACGACCGCCGTTGTGTTGCCCAGTGCGAGCGGATACGGTGTCGTCCACGCGCCGTCGCCAGCGCGTTGGCTTGGTCGCCGAAAGCCTGACAGGGGTAGGTTCGGGATAGGGGCAGAGAGCGGTCAAAAGGGATCAGTAGATCAAAATACCTTGTGGTTGGGCACTTGGCGTATTGCCGCGGGCTGGCCGGTGCCGTCCGCGTCCAGGATCTTGCATCGGCACCGGCCTCGGTGTCCGGAAAAGGATCCGCCGCCAGTCGCGGCCAAACTCCGGGCGAGGCGCGGCTTGTCGCGCCTACCGACCGGGGCCAGGGCGGCGACTTGGTGGCCGAGCGCCTCGGCGCCACAGGCGAACTGTGGTTTTCTACCGAATCTGGGCCGGCGCGCCGCTTCAAAAGCCAAACTTACACCCAGGGCGGACGTGACCCTGAAAAGGCCTTTGACAACTGACAACAGAGACTTCGGCAACGCCGCGCTCAAGATACAATCCCACACGCCACCTGAAACACTCACGCGGCTTCGGCGCCGCTCACCGCAACCTTGGCGATCCCCTGACGGTAGTTTCCAGGTTGCTGCCGCAATAAATTTGATTCTTGACAATCTTTGTCGGTTGGTCTGTCATCGAAAGGGAACGACGACGAGCGGATCCGCTGCTCTGTCTAGGGCACCAGGAATCGCATTCAGCAATGACCGAACAGCGCGTCTTGCGAATTCATCCTGCGTGGAGTATCAACACATGGGTTCATGGAACAGCAGACGAACGTTAGCCGGCCCACATGCTGGGCGCGTGAGCTCCACCAGGCACTGCCTCATGCTCCTGGCACTGGTCCTTTCTGGGGTATTTCCGGCGTGGGCAGCGGACCAAGGGCCTCCGGAAATCACCGGCCCTTCGCAGCTGGAATCACGCGTGCCGGCAAACCGGTTACAGACGCTCATGAGCCTGGCCCCGAGGCTGGCGATTCCGTTATCCGAGCAGCACGACGTCATTTATGATTTGGATGTCACTTATACCGATTCGCAATTATGGAATCCGGCCGAGGGCCGGCCTGACAAGGTCAAGCTGCGCAGCTACCAGGGTGCCGGAGTTGCTCCGGGCGCGCCGTTCGTGGCGCCGCTGATCGAAGTTTACCCCGGACAAACTGTGCGCGTGACGCTGCACAACAAGCTGCCCGACGATCCCACGTGCCCAACTGATGGGGGCAGCGCAAATATCCCGCACTGCTTCAACGGCACCAACCTGCACACGCACGGCCTTTGGATCAACCCCAACGGCAACGGCGATAACATGCTCATCTCCATCAATCCGGGCGTGAGCTTCCAATACGAATACAACATTGCGCCCGATCATCCCGCCGGGACGTTCTGGTACCACTCGCACCGGCACGGCTCGACCGCGCTGCAGGTGTCGAGCGGCATGGCCGGCGCTCTGATCGTGCGCGGAACGCGCGCGCCGGTCGCATCCGCCAACGGCGACCTGGACACGCTGCTGAGGCCGATCCAGGACCAACCGTTCCGCGAACGCGTCATGGTGTTTCAGCAGATTCAATATGCGTGCCGGGATAAGAACGGCAACATCGAGCGCAACCCGGACCAGAGTTACGCCTGCGGCCCGAACGAGTCTGGCGGCGTCGAGGATTATGATCAGTTCGGCCCAGGTTCCTGGCCGGCCTCGGGGCGCTTCACCAGCATCAACGGCGCCGTGCTCGGCCATTTGGACAGCGCCGCCGCAGGCCAGGTCGAGCGCTGGCGGATGATCCATGGCGGCGTCCGTGACACGATCGCGCTGCAATTGCGCAAGCGTGCGCCCGGCGCCAAGGAGCCGGCCGGGCTCACCGCCGCCACGGCACAGGCCTATGTCGACGCCAACTGCACCGGAGCGCCGATACCCTATCACCTGGTGGCCGCCGACGGGCTTACCATGGCCGCCGCCGCGCGCACTGAGGTCGCGGTGTTTCAGCCCGGATATCGCTGGGACGCCCTGGTGGTCTTTCCGGAGGCCGGCGACTACTGCATCCTGAATGAAACCTCCACCGCCTCCTCCAGCGTCAATCAGAACTTCCGGCCGACGCAGCTTCTGGGCACGGTTCACGTCAGCGGCGGCGCACCGGTCAACGGCGATTTGTCGGAGTACCTGAAAGCGCAGTTGCAGGCCGCCGCGGCGGCGAACATGCCGCAAGACGTGCGCGGCAAGGTCACCCACGAGCTTGCCGATGGTATGAGGCTGACCAGCTTCATACCTCACTCCGACGTGACGGACAGCGAAGTCACCGGCGCGCAAAAGCTGACGTTCAACATTGACGTAAGCCAAATCAATGAGGTGTTCTTTGAGGTGGACGGCCAGCCCTACGATCCAAAACGCATCGACCGCACCTTGATCCTGGGAGGGGCCGACGAATGGACGCTGAAATCGAATTTTGTCAGCCATCCGTTTCATATCCACGTGAACCCGTTCCAGATAGTCAAAATCATCGCTCCGGACGGCAAGACTGACGTGAGCGCGCCCGGCGCGGTCGACAACTTCGGCAAGGACCAGAACGGCAAGCCGGTTATCGACCCGCAATATCCGGGGCTGAAGGGGGTCTGGAAGGACACGCTGTTCATCAAGAACGTCGCGGCAGGCGGAGGACCATCAGGCGCGTACACCGTCATCGTCCGCACAAGGTACGAGCGCTACATCGGCGATTTTGTCCTGCATTGTCACATTCTCGATCACGAGGATCAAGGCATGATGCAGAACATCCGTATCGCGCTGCCCGACGGGCACGGCGGCAGCGCCCAGGGCCATCATTGAACAGGGGGCATTGAGGTGGCTCCGCCTTGTTGGACAGTTTGGCGGCTTGGATAAGCTCGGTTCTGGTCGTCGTCAGGCCGCCAATCTTTCCATGCCCGTGGTCCCGTATGCCTCATCTGGCGTGCGCCCGGCCAGGGTCGAGTGGGGACGACGGGCATTGTAGAACAGGGTTTGAGAACGCCCACGGGACGGTGTTTCGAGCACTTTTGTATCCCTGGCATCCGTGGTTTGGGATGCGGGTGGCGATCCACGAGACAATCGCGAAGTCCGATGGCGTGGCGTTTCGCTGCACACTGAGCGGGTCGGCTTCGGATCGCTGGCTGGGAGTTCCGGCCTGGATGTTTGAACGGGCGACCTATCCGGAGCAGGCGAGCATGGTTGTGGCGCCGCTTGTCGACATGGCCGCGCTGTCCACGTTGGCCGACCTGCTCCGGCAAGCGTTGAAGGACCGGCCCGCACCCTCGAATGGGTTCTGTCAGCTTTCGCGCCAACTGCCTTTTGGGCGAAATCTTATTGCTCCCTGGGCTATTGAGATGGCATAAATATGCT
>JAFAUY010000015.1 GCA_019243005.1 Verrucomicrobiota bacterium
CGGCAGCTTCTTCGACCGGGTTGAAGCCCGCACCCTGCCGGTGCCCGGACCAGGTGCCGCCGCCGGGCGTCCTGATCGTAAACCGGCGTTCGGCGAGTTGATCGTGCGCGCGGGTTTCCTGCCGACGCCGTGTACTTTGGAGGGCGGCACCGATTCCGGCCGTCTCTTCATCGAAAGCCCGGGTGACCCATGGTTGCGGACCGGCTGTCACGGCTACTTTGATGCCGATCAGCGCTTCTGGACCGCACCTCGCGGATGAGTGCCGGGTGTCGGGTGCGATGATGGGGGAACGTCGCCCATGTCAACTCCGATGTTTGTCTTCCCGCCGTGGTCGCTGTGGCGCTCCGTGTCCGCCGTGTGAACCTCTTACGCCGTGGCCGCCATACCCGCCGTGTGACGGGTTGCGTTCCGGGCTGAGCCGGGCAAGCTTTGGCGGCGGGTGACCGGCCGGTCGCGTCACTTGTTTTCTTGATGCACACCAAACGAATCATTCCCTGCCTTGACGTTACGGCGGGCCGCGTGGTCAAAGGAACGAGGTTTTTGCAACTGCGCGATGCGGGTGACCCGGTCGAATGCGCGATGGAATACAACCGGCAGGGGGCGGACGAACTGGTTTTTCTCGACATCACCGCCTCGTCAGATAACCGCCGGACAATGATCGACGTCGTCGAGCGAACGGCCGAGCAATGCTTCATGCCCTTAACGGTCGGTGGTGGCATCCGCGAAGTGGCCGACGTCCGTGACATGCTCCTGGCCGGGGCGGACAAGGTCAGCATCAATACGGCTGCGGTCTTCAACCCCGAGCTGATCTCCCGTTGCTCGGATACCTTCGGGGTCCAATGTATCGTCGTGGCGATTGACGCGAAGCAAACGGCGCCCGGGCATTGGACCGTTTACACGCACGGGGGACGCAAGCCGACCGACTTGGACGCGGTCTCCTGGGCCAGGCGCGTCGAGCAACTCGGCGCCGGGGAAATTTTGCTGACCAGTATGGATGCCGACGGTACTAAAGACGGCTTTGATGTGGCCCTGAATGCCGCCGTGAGCTCGGCGATTGGCATCCCGGTGATCGCCAGCGGCGGAGCGGGCAGGCTGGAGCATTTCCTGGCGGTTTTGCAGGAGGGAAAGGCGGACGCCGTGTTGGCGGCAAGCATCTTCCATTTTGGCGAGTTTACGGTCCAGCAGGCTAAAGCGTTCCTGCACGCCCATGGGATCGAGGTGCGGCTGTAACGCGGTACCCGTTACTTGCACTCGGGGCATTTGCCGAAAAACTCGAGTGAATGCTTAAGGTCGGCGTACCCGTAACGGCGCTCGATCGTGCGCTGGTACGCTTGCACCGGGCATGCCTCCACCATCAAGGTCACGCGTCCACACTCGGTACAGACGATGTGATCGTGGTGTTCTTCCGGATTGAGCAGTTCATAATACCGGCTTGCCCGGTTCAGGTGAACCTGCTGAACCAGTTGCATCTTTTCGAGCGTGTTCATGACCCGGAACACGGTCGTGAAATCCGGCGCGCCCGAACCCTGGGAGGCTGCATCCTGAATTTCGTGCAAGGAAAGAGGACGTTTAGCGTTGAGCAACGTGATCAGGATCTGTTGCCGGCCTTTCGTGATCCGCATGCCTGCGGACCGGAGTCGGGCCAGGATTTGGTCCAGCGTGAAGCGGGTGTGAAGATGGGCATGCCGCCGGGCTGAGCTCCCCATCGCTCAAAATACTTGAGATGGAAAAATGCCACAAATGTAGAATCAAAAAATGCCACCTATCGCGCTTATCGCGCTATATAGAAAACGAGCTCTTTTTAACGCTCCGTTCCAAAACGCAGCGGAATTTTCCGGCGTAGCCGGAGAGTTCCGCTGCTACAGCCTGCATCGCTCCCAGAATCCCTGCGGGATGATCGAGGGATTATCGAGGGATTTGGAAGCGATGCGGGCTAGCCGCAGACGCCTGGGAAACAGTGCGCCAGTCGGGCACGAACCACCTGGAAACTAAGGTGCGCGGCCGCCAATTCCTTCATCCTGCGCACCTGCCGCTGATAGAAATCGTTTTCATCCAGCAACCGGCGGGCGCATTCCAGCAGCGTACGAAAGTCGCGCCCGTACCCGTTCAGTTCGGGCAGGATAATCCTCTCCGTCGCACCATTGCCGCCGGCGGTAGGCAGCCCGCATAACAGGGCGTCTCCGGCGACCTGGCCGGGAACGGTGCTCTGATCGAACTGCAGCACCAGGCGATGAGCGGCCATTCGTTGCAGGTAAACCGGGTAGGGCAGGGGACGGAGCACGCGGATTTGTTCCGGGGGCAGCCCGATGGCTGCCAGGGTCGCCGCGTCTTTTGCGCCGGCGATCACGGTCAGGGGTGCCGCCAGGGATTTTGCGGCCAGGAGGACCAGTAAATGATTTCGGGTCGGCACGTCGAACTCACGGGTTCCGATGAAGATGCCTTGTCTCTGGTCGAGGGGCTGGGCGAAGTCCCACTCCGAGAGGTCAATCGGGTACGGCGTGGGCACTTCCGCGACGCGACGGGAAACGGCTTGGTAAAGGGTTACCAGTTCCGGCGTGCTGGCCAGGCAGAGGTCAGCTTCGGCGGCGAGCGCACGGAATCGGGTCACGGCGGAAACCCGCCTGAGCTGGGCGGCAACCTGATGCATGCCGGCTTCCTTGAACGCAATCGCCACAAAGCACCCGGAAGCCTTCAGCACTCGGAATGCTCCCTGTGCCGCCCTGAGATCGTCCCGCAATAATAGAAGCACGTTGCGATGCGCCGCCGCACGGCGCGGGGTGCGGTAAAAGCCGCCCCCGGTACACGCGGCGTAGGCGTGATAATTGACGGGGGCATGAACGGATGGATCGGGTAAACCGGTTCCTGCCTGGTAAGACTGATCCGGGTCGCGCCCGCCCGGATTGAGCACCGCCAGCCCGGGCAGCAAGCCGGATTTCATGGCTGGGAGTTCGATTGTTCGGTTCCCGCCAGAGGCACGACGAGGACCGGGCAGCGGGCTCGTCGCAGAATGCCGTCGAGAACCCCGCCGGTAAACAGGTGATAAAGAGGGCTGCGCCCATGCGTGCCCAGCACAATCAAGTCAACGCGGGTGGTTTCCGCCTGCGTCATGATTTGTTCAACCGGCGGTCCCGTGAGCTCGATGCTGGTGGATTCCAGACCGGCAGAGAGCACCAGATCCTGCAATTCGCCCAGGCGACGGCGGGCGGCCGACTCACCGGCTTCGGTTTCGGCGACCTCCGGCGGTACCTCCTCGGGGTTAGCCCCGAACGCGAACCTCTGGGAATAACCTTCCGAGACGTGCATCAACACAACCCTGCTTCGGAATGGTTTGGCCAGGTGCGCCGCAGCCTTTACGACGCGAAGGGTAACATCCGAAAAATCGACCGGGACCAAGATGGTTTTCATCGGTGGTGAGTTGAAGGCCCAATGAACCGCAAAGTAGGAGGTTTGTCATGGACGAGCGAGCGATCGGCTTGCAACCGGACGTCACGGAGCGTGAACCATGAACCGGGAAGGCCGAACGACGGACGCTCATTGGCCATTGCCGATCGATCGGCGATCATGGATCATTGATCGATGGACGATCTGTTCGGGGCCGCCGCGGAGCCCTCCTCTGTCTTGACCGACGCGCCCCTGGCGGCGCGGATGCGTCCACGGACGCTTTCGGAATTCGTCGGCCAGCAGCATATCCTTGGACCGGGCAAATTACTCCGGCGCGCCATTGAAGCCGATCGTTTTTCGTCGGTGCTGCTCTACGGGCCACCGGGCGTCGGCAAAACGAGCCTGGCGCAAATCATTGCCGCCAGCACCCGGGCGCACTTTGAACGATTGAGCGGGGTGGAAGGATCGACGGCCGATATGCGACGCGTGATTGCGGCCGCTGCCGCCCGGCTGCGCAACAAACAGGCCCGAACCGTGTTGTTCGTCGACGAGTTGCACCGCTTCAATAAGGCGCAACAGGACGTTCTTTTGCCCGACGTCGAGTCTGGTATCATCCGGCTGATCGGAGCTACGACGCACAACCCGTTTTATTACGTGAACAGCCCGCTCGTGTCGCGGTCGCAAATCTTCCAGCTCGAACTGTTGAGCCAAGAGGATCTTGTGCTCCTGGCAGAGCGAGCCCTGCTTGACCCGGAACGCGGCCTCGGCCGCTACCCGGTCCGGGCAGACCCCGCCGCTCTCTCGTTTTTGGCCGAGGCAAGCGAAGGTGATGGCCGCCGCTGTCTGAATGCGCTCGAACTGGCGGTACTGACGACCGGCGCGGATGCCAGCGGCTGCATTCAACTGACGAAGGAGGTCGCCGAAGAGAGCATTCAAAAAAAGGCCGTTCTCTATGATGCCGATGAGGGTGAGCACTACGATACCATTAGCGCTTTTATCAAGAGCATGCGCGGCTCCGACCCGGATGCCGCGCTTTATTGGCTGGCGAAAATGCTTTACGCTGGCGAGGACATACGGTTCATCGCGCGCCGGATCGTCATCGCGGCAAGTGAAGACGTCGGGCTGGCGGATTCTAACGCGCTGGTGGTGGCGGTGGCCGCGCAGCAGGCAGTCGAATTCATCGGGATGCCGGAAGCCCGTATCCCGCTTGCGCACGCAACGGTTTACGTGGCCACGGCTCCGAAGAGCAACCGGGCGTACGCCGGCCTGGGGAAAGCACTGGAGGACGTTGAAAAAGGCCGCGTCCTGGCCATCCCGCCGCACCTGCGGGGCGAGGGCTCGAAACGATTTGGCGGCGGTGAAGGTTACCTGTACGCGCACGATTATCCGGAAGGCTATGTTCCCCAGGCTTACCTGCCTGAGGGCCGGGTGTACTATGTGCCGAGCGATCACGGGCTGGAACGCCGGATCAAAGAACGCCTCGACCACTGGCGCAGCCTTTTCGAGGGGAAAGGGGAAGAAGTATCACGGTGAGTGAACAGGTTTCAACCCGGACGAACCGGGGACCGTTCGCCGGGCTTGGCGCGGGTCTCTTGGCCGCGGGCGTTTTTATCGCCATTGCCTGGATCCAGCTGCGCATCGGGGGTACCCGGCCGATTTATGCCTTCCCGGGTTACCTGGTGCTGGCTGGCACCGGCCTGGTCAGCCTGGCGTTCAGGCGCGGGCCGGCACGGGCCAACGGCCTCTGCCTGTGGGCAACCGTGGCCTTTGGCGGTTACCTGGTGGCCAGGAGCCTTACCTCGCCCCTGGAATGCCTTGCCCGAACCGACCTCTTCCTGATCCTCGCGGCACTGGCGGTCTACTTTCTGGCGGCGCTGTTTTGTACCGCACCCAGCCAGCGACTCCTTTTTCTGAGCGGACTTTTGCTTTTAGCGTTGGGCCACGTCGGGGTCGGCCTGGTCCAGTTCATCAAAGACAATACCTTTCTACCCTTCGGTTACCAGCGGGTCGACTATTACGGCAACCGGGCAAGCGGGTTCTATGTGGACCCGAACCACTTGGCCGGGCTGCTGGAATGCCTGGCGTTGATGGCCATCTCGGTAGGCATCCTGGGCCGCATCAAGGCTTGGGCGCGGATCCTTTTACTTTACGGTGCAGCGGTGTCCCTGGCCGGCCTGCTGATATCCGGAAGCCGCGGTGGTTACCTGAGCATAGGCGTGGGCGGCCTGATCCTGGGCTGCTTTATCGCCTATCACTTACTGCGGCAAGCTCCGCATCGGGGTTGGGTGGTGCTGGGCGTGGGAGGGGTGCTCCTGCTGGCCGCGACCATCACCACGGACCGGCTCACCGGCCGCAGCACCTTGCTGTTGCAACGCTTCGGCGCCATCGCCGATTCCGGCGACGTCCGGCTTAGTTTATGGCAAGCCGCCGTACGAGAGTTTCAGCTGCAGCCGTGGACCGGCACCGGCGCCGGCACCTACTTTATTTACGGCCGCAAATTCCGTGACCCGTCACTCCAGATGGATCCGGTGTACGCGCATAACGACTATTTGCAGCTTCTCGCCGAATTCGGCCTGGCCGGGGCGGTGCTCTTGGCCTTTTTCCTTTGTGCCCATCTCTGGGCCGCAATTTCCTTCCTTGGCGAAATGGAAACGTTTTTAGCCGCGCGCGGGCGGACCTTCTCGCTGTCGCTGGCGCTGGTGGCCGGAGCAACCTGCGCCGTCGTCGTACTGGCGGTGCACTCCGTCTTCGATTTCAACCTGCAGATTCCCGGCAATACGCTCGTCGTGGCTTTCCTGTTTGGGATCCTGGCAAACCCAGGCGTTGCCTTCGCGCGCCGAGCCGGCCAACCCGGGGGCGCGTGGCATCCTGCGACCAGGTTCCTGCCTGCCATCGCCGGTTTGCCTCTCCTCGTTCTGTTGCCGGGCCGTTTGCCTGCCGCAGCCGAAGCCGAACAAGCGCGTCAGGCCCTGCGCAAGGAACAGTACCCCCTCGCGATCCTGCACGCCAAAAACGGCTTGGAAACCGACCCGACCGATCCGGACCTCTGGTTCTACCTGGCCGAATCGCGTCGCCAGCTAAGTAGGAACTTTGAAGGACAAACCCAAGTCGCCCTGCTCGACGCCGCGACCCAGGCATTCGAGTCCGGCCTGAAACTTTTCCCCATGGACGACCGCTTGCTGGTCAAGGCCGCCCTCGCCTATGCGCAACGAGGCGACTTTCGGCGTTCGGACCAGCTCTTTCAAACCGCGTTCGAGTGGAGCCCGTACCTGGCGCAGACCTATGCCTATTACGGGCTGCGCTTCCAACTGGAGCACCGGTGGCCGGAGGCGATCGCTGCGTTCCGCCGATCCAACGAGTTACAATACAACGCCCTCGCCGTCGCCGGCCTGAACGAAAGCCTCGCGGCACAAACGCAACCGGTTCCGGCAAGAGATCCGTAAACCAAACGAACATGAAATCGTTCTTCGGTTCATTTTTTGGCGCCTTCTTTGCCATCCTCATCTTCCTGGCCAGTGCCGTGGGGCTGCTGTTTCTCGGGCTCGGCGCCCTTCAGAAAGCCGGTCAGAAGGCGTCCGCAGTGCAGGCCAATTCGTGGCTGGTGTTAGATCTCTCGCTGCCCATCACGGATGCGCCGGCCCGGTTTGACGCGTCGCAGGTCGTTGCAGGGCTGGAGGGCGGGGGCGAACAGAGGGTCACCCTGCGCGAGATCCTGGCCGCCCTTGAGCACGCGGCGACCGATAACCGGATCGCCGGCGTGTTCCTCACCGGGACCATCGTACCGGTGGAATACGCCTCCGGTTACGGTGCCCTTCGTGAAATTCGCCTGGCCCTGCAACGCTTTAAAGAATCGAAGAAGCCGCTTTACGCCTTCGCTTATTACCCGACGACGAGGGCCTACTACCTTGATTCCGTTGCGGACAAGATCTTTATGGACCCGGACAGCACCATCGCCATGAGCGGGTTGGCAAGCCAGCGCGTCTATTTTTCGGGCTTGCTGAAGAAGCTCGGCATCGGCGTCCAGGTTACCCGGGTGGGTAAATACAAGTCGTTTGTCGAACCTTTCATTCTCGATAAAGCGAGCCCGGAGGATCGTGAACAAACCCAGAAATTGCTTGATGATCTCTGGGGCGAGATCACGTCCGCCATCGAACAGTCGCGCGGTTTGCCGCAGGGCACCGTCCAGCAGGTCGTTTCCCAACTGGGCCTGATCGACGCCGAGGCGGCCCTTCAGCGCCGGCTCGTGACCGACCTTGTTCCCCTCAGCAAGGTGATCGACCAACTCCGGCAGCGATACGGAACCGGCAAAAGCAAAAAGGCCAGTACGTTTCGCCAGGTCACCGTCAGCGATTACGTCGAGTCATTCGAAAGAACTAACCGGCACGACGATGCCGGTGCCGGCGTGAAAATTGCCGTGGTCTACGCCGAGGGAGACATCGTCGATGGTGAAGGAAACCCGGACAACGTCGGGGGCGACCGTTATGCCCGCGCTATCCGCCGGTTCCGGCTCGATCCGAACGTAAAGGGCATCGTGCTGCGGGTAAACAGCCCGGGAGGCAGCGTTTCCGGGTCGAGCGTGATCCGTCACGAACTGGAACAGGCGGCGGCGGTGAAGCCGGTCGTTGTCTCCTTCGGCTCGGTAGCCGCTTCCGGCGGTTATTACATTTCCACGATTGGCACCCACATTTTTGCCGAGCCGAATACCATCACGGGCAGCATCGGCGTGTTCGGCTTGTTCCTGAATTTCCAAAAACTCGCCAGCGATAACGGCATTTCGTTCGACACGGTACAGACCGCACCGTACGCCTCGATTTTGTCGCCATTGCAGCCCAAGAGCGACGCGGAACTCGCGATCCTTCAAAAGGCGGTCGACAAGGATTACCAGGAGTTCCTGCGGATCGTTGCAGACAGCCGTAAACTGCCCGTTGATCAGGTGAATGAGATCGCGCAAGGCCGGGTATGGGCCGGGATGGAGGCGGTTCGTCTGCACCTGGTGGACGAGTTGGGAGGCTTGGCCGACGCGGTGCGCTACCTGGGGAATCAAACCCGGCTGGGGGGTCGTCCGGCGATCACGGAGTTTCCGGCGCGACAGGATCTGAGCACCAAGATTCAGGAATGGTTAAACGGAAACGAGCGCCCACCCGTGTCCAGGTTGGACCCGTTCCACCGGGAACTTCTCCGTTTCAGCAAGGAGTTCTCGCGCCTGGAACGGCTGAACGACCCGCACGGGGCTTACGCGTTGCTGCCGTTCGGGCTGCAGATTGAATGAGCGGGCACGGCGATAAGGCGGGCACAGGGTAAGAAGTTCACACGGTGAACACAGCGGGTCACGGCAACCACGGCGGGAAGAGAGACGATTATCCGCCGGTGTGAGTCTTTTCGCCGCCGTGCCCGCCGTGTGACCGAACTCCACTCGGCACCCGTTACCCGCTACTCCTCACTGGCCCCGGTAAGGCTGGCCGGATTCGTAGAGCTGCAAACGGTTCTGCATCCCGCCGAGTTGCTCTTTGCGATCTTCCGGGCGTAAGTTCTGCATCGCCAGTTGCTCGTAGCGGGCGGCCTCGTCGAAGCGGCCGCTCTCCGCGTAGGCGGCCGCCAGCGTGTCGATGGCAAAGGCATTTGTCCATCCGCCGAGCCGGCAGGCTTTGGTGGCGAGGCTCACGGCACGACGGCCGTTGCGCACCTGTTTATTCTGGGCAGTCGCAAACATCCATGCCAGATCGTTCAGAGTGGTGGGATCGTTAGGTTGCAAATGGACCGCCGTTTCCAGAGCGCGTTTGGCATCCTGGTAACGTCCGTAGTCGATGCAACTGCGGCCTTTACTCTGGTAAAGTTCGGATAGCAGCGCCGCGGACACGTTGCTGTGATGGGCCAGGCGGATGCTTTGGTCCATCTCACGCAGGGCGTCATCCCGGCGTTCCGCCAGCACCAGCACCGCTGCCTTTAGAAAGTGCGCTCGCCAGTTGTTAGGATTATCGGCGATGATGCGGTTAACCATGTCGAGCGCCTCGTTGACTTTGCCTTGGGCAGCCAGTTTGTAAGCGTCGTCCAAGGCAGCTTGGCCGATGGTCATTCGCTGTTCCCAAACGCTGCCCCAGCCCTGTGCCTCTTTTGACCAGCAAATCATGGTTCCTTGCGAAAAGAGCGTGCATAACAGCAAAAGAAACGTTACTGGCCTCATAAGACGTATCATGCTCAGAAAGGCGGTTATGGAAAGGGTTCTGTTGTTGCTCACTCGTACGATGCTTTTGGGGGTCGCCGCTTTTCTCTGGGCGATTTGCCCGGCCCGCGCCAGCGAGACGCGCCCGGGAGTTGCCCTCAGCCGTAGTACCGGCAATCATTTGTTCGCGCCGGTGCGCATTAATGAAAAGCCGGCGTGGTTTGCAGTCGACACCGGGGCAGCGCTCACGATCGTCGATGCGAGCAAAGCCAAGGACCTGGGCCTGCAATACCAAGGCGCCGAGGTTCAGGTCCCGCGTCAGATCGAGGTGAATAACCGGGTGGTGCCGGTAGCGTACGTGGACACGCTGGAGGTTGGCTCGACCAATCTGGGGTCGGGACCGGTTGCGTTAATCGACCTGAAAGATTTCCGTGGCCGGCTGCGCGAGACCGGTAATTACGTGGCGATGGACGGCATTATCGGCCTCGACATTATGCAGCGTTACGGCGCGGTGATCGATTGCGCTAACCAGCGGATTTACCTGCAGACGCAGGATGACCCCTCTCGCGAACTCCTGCGCTACGTGCGCTCGCGGCGTTATAAATCGGTGCCGCTGCGGATCGCGCGGTCCGGCGCGCTTGAGGTCGAGACCGAGCTGGGCAATAACCGTTACAGTTTCGTGGTTGACACCGGCGGATTTGCCACCTTGGTTTCGCTGCGAGTCGCGGCGCAGAACGGCGTGCCGGTCCTGGGCACCACCGTCAACGCCCGGGGAATTCATTCAAAGGAAAAGCCGGTGGGTTTAGGCTTGACGTCCATGCTGCAAATCGGGTCTTACCGGCTCGGGCCCACGCTCGTCGGGGTCACCGCCTTGCCGGAAGGCCCGGAAGATTTGCGCTACCCGTTCGGAGGCTTGATCGGCGCTGATTTCCTCTTCAGTCGGCATGCGGTTATCGACATCAAGAATCAGCGGCTTTACTTCAAGTAAACCATCC
>JAFAUY010000051.1 GCA_019243005.1 Verrucomicrobiota bacterium
CCCACTCATTTCGGAACGTGTTTTTGGCAAGCGGTATATCAGTTGTCCCTTTGACCAAAGCGCCTGAATGGCGAGTTTTGCCGGGATGATCATCAAGAGCAACGATCCGGGAACAGCCAAGGGGCGGGTGGGCGCAGGTTTGCAGGCTCATCGCCAGCCGTGGTGGCCCTTGGTTCTCGTGCTGGCTGCGCCGTCGGTTTACTTTTTCTGCTGTTTTCCGCCGCTGTGGCGGGATTCGGACGGTTTTTTCCAGCTCGCTTCCGGCATTAACGAAATCACCATCATCCACTGGCCACCGCTCTACTGCCTGACGGCACGGGTATTCCTTTTGATGGGGGCCCTGATCGAGGGCGTTCTGCACGGTATGCCGGGACGGTTCCATTGGTCCTTCGGCAAGCCGACCTTTACCGATACCGGAATCTATGTGCTGCTGGCGGTGCAGCACCTGGCGCTGATTACTTCCCTGGTGATCACGGTCGTGACGCTGACCGAAAGGTTCCGGGTGCGTCTGGCCCTCGCTGCCGGCTTCGCCCTGAACTCGTCGTGGTACGCGTTCGCGCACTGCGTCGGTACCGAAGCGTTCAGCAACCCTTTGACGCTGCTGGTGTTTGCCGCCGGCGTGACGGTTTTCCGGAAGCCGAACCGTTCCGCCTACGCTGGCTATGCGCTGGCGCTCGGAGGCGCAGCTTTAAGCCGCCCGATCAATTCCGTCCTGGCCGGTCTGGTTCCCGGCGCCCTGCTCCTGGCGGCAGGGGTGCATTGGATCATACCTCACCATCGCCGAACGGGTAACGGGCGTCCCGCGGTGGCACTGTTCCGCCAAGCGGTAATCTGCACCACCGTCGGGATGCTGACGATCGTGGCAACCGGGCTGCTTATTCACGGACTATGTTGGGTTAAACGGGTGCCTTACCGGTCTCGCATCGGTTATACCTTCATGTGGCGCCTGAATTACCTGGCAGGACTCACTCCCGCCCAGCGAACTGAGGCGCTGCAGCGAGTTGACGGGAAACTTCATGACCCGATCACCGCCCGAGCCCTGGCCGCCGCCACCGGCGCACTCGACCAAAACCCTGATTGGGACACGCACCCGCTCTATTACGGGATTAGTGACGCCCTCCGCCAGCAAGGCATCGACAGGCAGCGAACCTTGAACCTGGAGACGGACCAGCGTTTGAACCGGCTCGCCCGGGCGTTTTTGCTTCCGCCTGGCCCGGCTCTGCAGGCGGCGATCGTGCATGACTTTCTCGCCGGGTTCCGGTTCACGCCGGCCGATGTGAGCGCGGAGCCGTTTCGAGGGACCGACTGGTTGCAGGCACGGCTGGACTTGCCCTCGTTCGCGCCGATCCGGCCGCTCGCCACGTTCAAAGACAAGCCGTCGCATGAAGCCCAATGGCGCGCCGGCCCTTACTTGCGACTCTGGGCTTGGCTCCCGCTCTGGGCGTTGGGTTCGGCCGCCCTCGCGATCGGCACGTTTCTTATCTGCCGGCGGACGAAGGGTGCCCGGCCTGACCCGGGTTTCCTGGTCGTCGCGAGCGTGATCACCGGGGCAGTGCTCTATTTCCTGAACTGTTCCCTGACGTTCCTGGCCGCCCGGTTCCTTCTCCCGGTTGAGATTCTGTTCTGGTGCGGCTTGTCGCTGGCGCTGGCGTCGCTGTTTGAAATGCCGCGAACGCCACCAGCCGAAAAACGCCGCCATCCGGCAGACCGACCAGGGAACGGGCTACCATGAAATTCATCATCGTGGGCCTCGGCTTCTGGGGACAGACCTGGACGAAGGTGCTGGAACAGCACGCGCAAGCCATCGTCGTTGCGGTCGTTGATCCGTCCGAAAAAGCGCATGACTGGGCCCAATGCCATCTTGGCGTCGCCTGTTACCCAGTCCTGAGCGATGCCTTGAGCGGCGTAGAGGCGGACGCCGTGCTCATCGCCAACCCACCTTCCCGGCACAAGGAAGCCGCCCTGGAAGCGTTGAGCCGAGGCAAGCATGTGCTGATTGAAAAGCCCCTGGCCACCAGCATGGAGGACGCCGTGGAAATCGCCGACGGTGCCGAACGATCCGGCGCAAAGCTGATGGTCGCCCAGGGGTACCGCTTTACGGACGGCGCCGGACGGGTTCGCGAACTGGTCGGCGCCGGTGAGATCGGTACGCTGCGAAGCGTGCGGGTGACTTTTCGCAAGAACCTGCCCGACCACCTTCCGCCGGAACACTCGATCTATTCCTGGCGCCACTCCCTCGTCATCGACATGGGCGTGCACCATTTCGATTTGATGCGTTTCATTACTCGACGGGAATTTATCCGCGCGTTTGCGACGGAACACGAAACGCCGGACAACGCCTTTGCTTACCCCTCCAACGCCCTGTGCCTGCTGAGGCTGGAAGGAGAGTTGCCGGCGGTTTGGGATGCGGACTGGTCCAGCATTCAGCCGGAAACGGCCTGGGAAGGCGACTGGGAGTTGGTCGGCGCCACGGGACGCCTGTTCTGGAGGGGTGCACCCGGCGCAAGTGCGGGAACGGCCATTTGGGTGCAACGTCCCGGGAAACAGCCCGAACCGGTGCCCTTCCGGGAATCGGTGACGGACCGGCGCGATCCCGTCCTGGCTCACTTCATCGAAGCCGTCAGCCGCGGGCTTCAGCCCGAACCGGGGGTGCGCGACAACCTCAAAACGCTGCGCGCGGCCCTCGGCTGCGTGCAATCGATGCTGACGGGAGCCGAAGTTCGGCTGGATTGACGCCCTTAAATCGAAAGCACGCCGGCTTTAGCCGCCCGCTTCGTTATTGAATCGAATGGCGGTTCCCTTTAGCAGCGAGATTAGCGATCTAATCTTGATTTAATATGGCGCGGCCTTTCCCCGCGTCCCGACGGGACGCATAACCTTGTTAAAGGCCGCTTTCAAGTTAAAGGCCCCCTCCAGGGACTATACGTCCCTGGCTACTTTCTCCTGCCCCTCCGGGCAAAGACCGGTTCAACCATCCTGAGAAGCGGTGTAAGTATTCGGAAGTCAGGGGCATCATGCCGAGGAGGGGACTCGAACCCCTAAGGATTGCTCCACCAGATCCTAAGTCTGGCGCGTCTGCCAATTTCGCCACCCTG
>JAFAUY010000345.1 GCA_019243005.1 Verrucomicrobiota bacterium
ATGAAGTTCGCCGGCCTTCAGTTCCCACACACCTTCTAATCAGTAAGCGCTCGCTAGATTCGCCGCGGCGTTGCTGCTGTCGAAAAGATGGTCATCACTCTTGATCCACTCAGGAATCGTTTCGCCTTTTGCGTAGGCCTCGATGGCCGCGAAAGCTTTTGCGCCAAGCCGCGGATTGCATTCCACCGAGCAGCCCATCTTGCCGTCGACGATCGCCTGGACACCGTCTTTTTCGCCGTCAATGCTGACGACGGTTACGTCTTTGCCCGGCTTCTTGCCGGCCGCTTCCAGGGCCGCGATCGCCCCGAGCGCCATCTCATCGTTGTGCGCGTAGATGGCGGTTGCATCCGGATGCGCCTGTAACAGCGTCTCGGCGACCTGGCGTCCTTTGTCGCGCGCAAAGTCACCGCTCTGCGAAGCAACCACTTTCATGTCCGGATATTTCTTAAGCTCTTCCGCAAAGCCCGCGTGGCGATCGTTGGCGGGCGACGATCCCGTGGTGCCTTCGAGCTCGATGATCGTCGCTTTTCCGTTGGTCGCCTTCGCCAGCCAGTCTGCAGCCCGTTTTCCTTCCTCGACAAAATCCGAGCCGATGAACGTGAGGTAATCACGTCCGGGTTTGGCGACCGGATCTACCCGCCGGTCCAGGAGAATGACCGGGATGCCGGCTTTCTTGGCCGCCATCACGGCGGGCACCAGCGGCTTCTCCTCGCGCGGGGCGAGCAAAATCACGTCCACCTGTTGGGCGATCATGCTGTTGACGTCCGCCACCTGCTTCGCGGCGGATCCGGCCGCATCAGTGTAGACAAGCTGCCAGCCGCGTTTTGCGGCTTCCTGTTTTACGCTTTCGGTCTCGGCCAGGCGCCACGGGTTATTGGACTCGGTCTGAGAGAAACCGACTTTGTAAGTTTTCTTCTCTTTAAGCTTCGGCAGGCCGCCATCGGCCGCCAGGGAGCTGCCAACGCTGGCTGCCAGGATCAGCGCACAAGCGCCGAGGAACAATTGAGCACGCATTTTCATGGGGGTGTTATGGTTTGTCTTTGGGTTAACGAGCCGATGACTGACCGGCATCGAAGGGGGAACGATGATCGGCACTTACTCAAAACGTTTTCAGAAAAGGTAAGCATCAGATCTCCGGATACGGTTCAGGCGAAATTCAGGTAGGTGGTCTGCTTTCGGAAATAACCGTCCAGCCCGTACTTGCCGTCTTCTCCACCCAGGCCGGAATTCCGCCAGCCATTGTGAAACCCCTGAATGAGCTCGCCGTTCGGACGGTTGACGTACACTTCCCCAAACTGAAGGGTGCGCGACAGGTTCATGATCCGGCGGAAATCGTTGGTGAAGACGAAGGCCGACAGCCCGTATTCAGTTTGGTTCGCGTAACGAATCGCCTCCTCGAAATCGTGGAACCGGAGGACAGGAATGACGGGCCCGAACACCTCTTTCTGGAAGATCGGGGCATCGTTATTCAGGCCGGTAAGCACCGTCGGCTCAAACCAATGGCCCTTCGCGAACCGGCCGTCACGGAGGCGCCGGCCTCCAAGCAGAACGTTTGCGCCGGCTCGGATCGCTTCGTTCACGATCGACTCGACTTTTTCGACTTCGGGACGGTTCACTTTCGGCCCCAGATCAACGTCCTCCATCGGATCTCCGATCCTCAAGGCACCGGCCCGGCTGACAAAACGGTCGAGAAAATCATCGGCGATTTTCTCGTGCAGGTACATCCGCTCGTTACAGGTGCAGATCTGGCCGCAGTTGGTAAACCTCGCGGCAAGGGCAGCCTCCACGGCACCCGCCAGATCCGCGTCTTCCATCACGATGAATGGAGCCTTCCCGCCAAGTTCAAGCCGGAGCACGGCCAGCTTTTCCGCGCCCGCCCGGTAAATTTCTTTGCCGGCGCGCACGCTTCCCGTCATGGTCACCAGATCGGTCAGCGGGCTGGTCGTGAGCGCTTCACCTACCGTGCGGCCGGTACCGGTCACGACGTTAAACACCCCTTTGGGAAAACCGGCTTCGTCCGCCAACCGGGCAAGCTCCAACCCGGACAGGGGCGTGCATTCGTGCCCTTTCAGAACCACCGTGTTGCCGGCGATCAAGGCCGGACCCATCTTCCTGGCGGCCAGGGCGGACGGATAATTCCAGGCCGTCAGGGCGACCACGACCCCGTACGGAACGCGCCGGATCCAGACCTCTTCCCCGGGATGGTCGGACGGCATGATATCGCCCTCAATCCGGCGGGCGCTTTCCGCGGCATAACGGATAAAGGTCTCGGTCGCGCCGATTTCACCGGTCGCCTCCTTGAGAGGTTTGCCTTGTTCAAGGGTGACGATCCGGGCCAGGTGATCGCGGTTCGCCGCGACCGCATCGGCAAGCTTGTGGAGCAGTTTCGCGCGTTCGATCGGCGGGAGATCGGCCCATTTGGGCAAGGCGCGTTTGGCGGCTTCGAGGGCCCGCCGGGCGTCGCCTGCCGTTCCGGCCGGGATCGTCACGACCGTCTCCTCGTTGGCCGGGTTCTCGACCTCGATGGTTTGCGAGGATTCACCGTCAACCCATTGGCCGTCGATAAACATCCGGCTAGCGCCAAGCGCAGGCGGAGCGTTCTGGGGAGCATTCACGAGCGATTTTTTTTAGCGGAATTTAAGAGGGGGGTGAAGAACCGGCAGTTATTGCAGCAACGGACAACGGAAGGCGAAACCCGGGGGGAAACGCCGGACCATATGGTAGATCCATTTACTGCGCATGGTCTGACCAGATACCTTGGCTGTGGACGCATGTCAATGGCTGAACCTGCCGATTCCAGCGGAATTGCCTCGATTTCCCGTGACCTTCCTGCCAGGGTTTGGATCTGACCTGGGCGCAACCTATAAACAGGCTGAATTTTGGTCGTACCAACGTAGAAATATGGCAGATTCAGAAAACACGCCTTTCGGATGTTGGATGGCCGCAACCGGTTGAACCTTGATGGGCAATTAGCTGAAGCCGTGCCGGAAGAACTAACTGATGGTCCGTCTCCGTTGAACCGCGCGGGCCGCCGCGCCTCGGATGCGCTCCTCGATCATCTTGCCTCGATGATCCTGAGGGGCGAGCTGATCACCGGAAACCCGTTGCCCTCGGAGCGTGAGCTGATGAAACGGTACGGCGTCAGTCGCTCCGTCGTGCGTGAAACCATCATCGGGCTGGCCGGCCGGGGTTTGCTTAAAACCAGTCCAGGCTTTCGTCCGGTGGTCAACAAGCCGGATTACGATGCGGCCTTGGATTCGGTGGGCCGATTGGTGGCGCACCTGACCACGGACGAAGAGGGCGTCAAAAACATTTTCGAGAGCCGCGTATTTTTGGAGGCGTCGCTGGCGCGCTGGGCCGCCTTGAATGCGCGCAAGGATGACATCCGGGAACTCGAAGAGCGGCTGCTTCGCAACCGGGAAGCGGTCGGGGTACGACGCATCTTCGAGGCAACCGACGTCGCGTTTCACGACGTGCTGTACACAATTCCGCGCAACCCGGTCTATCCGGCCATCCACCGTGCTTACGTCGACTGGCTGAGAAAGCCATGGTCATCGATCGAACGCACGGCCGAAATCGACCTGGTGATGTACGCGGGGCACGAAGGCATTTTCAAGGCGATCGTCGATCGCGATCCCGATCTGGCGGAGGAATCGTTGCGACGCCACCTGAACACGGCCTGGGAATTCGTCCGGTCAACCTTTGACTTTCAGGCTCGGGCGGGCGGGACGGCGAGACCGTCCGTGTCACCGTCCCCGGAACCGGCCAGCGGGCAGTGAAGGCTCCGTCGGCTCGAAAGGACCAACGGATCAGAAGTCGGTGCAAATGGTCGCTGCCTTAGTCGAAGGCCTGCTACCGCAGCTGGCCCAGGCTACGGAAGTCTGCGTTTGCTGCTTGGAATCGGGCAAAGCCGCCGGCAATGTAAAATCATCGACGTTCACAAATGATCGAACTCACGATTCAGGTTTTTGGAATCAGTGTTGAGGTAATCTTTTCAGCGCCCCGGACTTTTGCGAAAGACCGGATCGATAATGATGCGCAGTGGCTAACCAATAGCGCCACGGGTCTTGCGGTTCCACCGGAGCAGGTGCGGCTGCGCCAAGCGGATGTGCTCTTTGGATACGATTTGAGCGTCCAGCTTTTCGGGGACAACGGCTATTTTTCCGTGGACGCTCAGAAAGCGACCTTTAGCGCGAAGAACGCCAGAAGGAGAGCGGACGGAGAGTTGTTGCGGCAGATGGTTAACCGCTTCTTGCGGCATTTCGCCCAGGAGAAACTCACCGTGACTTTCTCGGCAGATGCCTATGCGAAGGCTGAGAGCAAGGTGGTGCAGGAACAATATGTGCAGCGTTTCCGCTTTGATCAGCGAATCACGAAGCCGGGCGCTGTCGGCTACCTCCGCTTGGATGACTGGCCGGCAGACGTGCGGTTCATGGTGGAGCCATCTCTAGGGACGGAAGACAGCCTCTTTCTGGCTTGGACAACGAGATTTCCGGCTGGTGACTTTTCTCAGATTCCGAATAAAATTGTACGTGTATTTGAGGAAGCAGCCAGCGTTTACGGGCTAAAATTTCGACCATTGGTTTGAGTATGCCTGCACTGTCACAGCCTGATGGGCTCGGTTTGGCCGGTGCACGCGTCTTTGCGTTCGGAGCCGAAAACCCCAATGATCAATTTGGAGCGCAATCCTGGCTGCCAAGGCAACTGCTGTGGGGCCAGTTTGAACCGGACGGTCCTCTCCCGGACAATGTCGAGGCCGTCGATTTCTCTTCTCTCTCCGCTTCTCCCGAAGCTGTCCGCTTGCGGCGAAATTTGCACGTACACGGGCAAAGCTCCGGAATCCCGGCTGTCGCGGTGCGGAAGCGAACGTCTATCCTGGATTTCCCGCGCCTTGACCTGGGCACCGTGCTGCGCCCGCTGGACCCGGATGACGATCTGCTTGGGGAGATGTTGGGTGAGGCATGGTCTTGATACCTGCATTCTGATAGCGTACGAAGCGGCTGGCCATCCTCAGCATGCGGACTCGGAAGCTCTGTTCCACCGGTGTTTGTCGAACGGTGACGATTTTGCTTTGGCCCCTCAGGTGCTCGCTGAGCTCGTTCATGTATTGACGGACCAGAAAAGGTTCGCCCAACCCCTGACGATGGAAGCGGCTTTGGAGCGCGCAGAGATGTGGTGGACTGCAAGCGAAGTTACTCAGGTGTTTCCTACGGATGCTGCTGTTAATACCTTCGTCGGGTGGATGAACGCCTATCGTTTGGGACGCAAACGAATTTT
>JAFAUY010000207.1 GCA_019243005.1 Verrucomicrobiota bacterium
CCCTCGTGATCGGCTCCGGCGGGATCGATCTATCCGTCGGATCGCTGATGGCAATCGCCGGTTCGTTGGCCCCGATCATCTTTCTGGGTAAGCTTGTGCCGTTGCCCGTCTGGTGCGGGGTGGGGCTGGCGTTCATCGTTCCGGTCCTGGTAGCCGGGGCGCTCGGGTGGTTCAACGGATGGCTGATCACCCGGTTCAAGATTCAGCCGATCGTGGCCACGCTGGTGCTCTTCATTGCCGGCCGCGGCATCGCCCAGGTGATGACCAACGGCAATCTGCAGGTTTTTCACCAACCCGCCTTCCAGGTAATCGGACTCGGCCATGTTTTCGGGCTGCCGGTGCAATCGATTCTGATGGTGATCATTGTCGTGATCGCGGCCTGGGCGCTGCGCCGAACCGTTTTCGGCCGGCAATTGCTGGCGGTCGGCGGTAATGAAGAAGCCGCGCGGTTGTCGGGGGTTCCCGTGGTCCGGGTTAAACGCGCGGTCTACGCTTTGAGCGGCATCTGTGCGGGAATTGCAGGGTTGATCGTTATCGCAATTAACTCTTCCTCGGACGCAAACCTGGTCGGCTTAGGCATGGAACTCGATGCAATCGCGGCCGTCGCCGTCGGCGGCACGCTCCTGCTTGGGGGGCAAGCTTACATGATAGGAACGTTAGTCGGCGCACTGATCATCCAGCTCGTACGCTACACGCTCCTGGCTAACGGTGTGCCGGATGCGGCGGCGCTGGTCGTGAAAGCCGCGATGATCATCGGGGCGGTCTATTTTCAACGCCGGGGAGGGGCGCAATGAAACCACGTCCGAAGCGCGGTGCGGCCGCCGTGCAGCTGATCAGCCAGAACAGCGTCATCGTCGCACTGATTTTCATGATCATTTTCGGGTCGCTCCGCTACGAGAATTTCCTGGGAATCTTCAACATCCTCACGGTGCTGCGCTATAACTCCATGTTCGCGCTGATCTCGCTGGGGATGTGTTTCGTGATCATGAGCGGCGGTATTGACCTGTCGGTGGGGGCCGCCGCGGCGCTCGGCAGCGTCGTCTCGGCGTTGCTCAGCCCGCATGGGCTCTGGGCGGGTCTGGCGGGTGGGACCATCGCCGGCGGGGTGATCGGGTTATTGAATGCGGTCGCGATTACCCGGCTGCGGATCGCCCCTTTCATCGCGACGCTCGCAGCCATGCTGGCCGCGCGGGGCATCGCCCTGCTCGTGGCTAACAACCAGTCCGTCTCCGTGTCGTACGACACCGACTTTACCCAAATCGGTCAGGGAGATTTCCTCGGTTTTCCGATTCCGGCCTGGATCGCGGGCCTGTTTTTTGTGGCCGGCTCGATCGCGTTAAATTTCAGCTCCTGGGGACGGTACGTCCTGGCGATCGGCGGAAACGAGGACGCCTCGCGTTTGATGGGGCTGCCGGTGGATCGCGTCACCTTTTCGCTCTACCTGCTGAGCGGGCTGCTTTCCGGGCTGGCCGGCGTCATTCTGGCGGCCCAGTTCGGGGCCGGCCAACCCACCGAAGGCGTCGGCTGGGAGCTGTTCGCCATCGCCTCGGTCGTGGTGGGAGGCACGCTCCTGACCGGCGGCCAGGGTTCGGTGGTTACCACCCTGGCCGGCGTCCTGCTCCTGGGCCTGATCTTTAATATCCTCAACTTCGAGAATGGTCTCGGTTGGATCAGTTTATCGGCTTACTGGCAATCGGTGATTCGCGGGGCGTTTCTGATGTTGGTGGTCATCTTCCAATCGAAGTTAACTTTCGGCCGTCTGCCCGCGCGGTGAACCTGAAAATCGGCCTAACCATGCCTGAACTTGTTAACATTCTGCCGGGATTTTACCGGATCACGCTTCCTGCCGCCCTCAGCGACAGTATGCACGGCCGGATGCTCGCGTTTGAACTTAACACCGTGCGGATTCTTGACTCCGAGGGCGCGGATGGCGCCGGTTACACCTTTACCTGCGGCCGCAACGGTACCGCCATCCACGCGTTGTTGGAGCGCGATTTTGGCGACCTCGTGCTCGGGCAGGACGGTGATCGCATCGAATGGTTGTGGAACAAGCTTTGGTGGGGACTGCACTACGGCGGCCGGGGAGGCCCGACCGTGTTAGCCCTCTCGGCTTTCGACATGGCACTCTGGGATTTGAAAGCCAAACGCCTCAACCAACCCCTTTGGAAGCTGCTGGGAGGTAACGATCCTCACGTCTTGTGTTACGCGGGGGGAATCGACCTCGATCTGTCAGTCGAACAACTGCTCCGGCAGACCGATGACAACCTCAAAAAGGGGTTTCGCGCCATCAAAATGAAGGTAGGGCGAAAACGGCTGGCCGAAGACGTCGAAAGGATCAAGGCGATGCGACAGCACCTCGGGGACCAATTTCCTCTGATGGTTGACGCCAACATGAGGTGGACCGTGGACCAGGCGATCCGTGCGGCGCGCGCTTTTCATCCGTTCGACCCGGTCTGGCTGGAGGAACCGATCGTCCCCGATGATTTCAGCGGCCACGCGCGCCTGGTCCGGGACGGTGGTTTGCCGATCGCAACCGGCGAAAATCTGCGTACGCTCTGGGATTTCAAGCATCTGATGGAGATCGGCGGTGTGACGTTTCCCGAACCGGACGTTACCAACTGCGGCGGGATCACCCCGTTCATGAAAATCGCGCACCTGGCGGAAGCATTTAACCTGCCGGTCACCACCCACGGCGCGCATGACGTGACCGTCCACCTGCTGGCCGCGGTTCCGAACGCTTCGTACCTGGAAGCCCATGGCTTCGGGCTCGATCGGTACCTCGCCGAATCCCTCCGGATCGAGGAGGGGTATGCCGTTGCTCCGGAGCGGCCCGGTCACGGCATCGTCTTCGATTGGAAGGGGTTGGAGCCAATTCGTGCCTGACTCGAACCGCGCTGAGCATCCCTAACCCGCAAAAAAAGGAAGTTAATCATGAGACTGAAAGACAAAGTAGCCATCATTACCGGCGCAGCCAGCGGCATCGGCAGGGCCATCGCTGAACGCTACACGGCGGAAGGCGCTCGAGTGGTTATCGCGGACCTGAACGTCAAATCCGCCGAAGAGGTCGCCCAACAGCTCGGCAACCGCGCATTTAGCGCAGAATTCAACGTGACGAGCCAGGAATCGATCGATCGCCTCGTCGCCACGGTTGTCGAGAAAGCCGGCCGCATCGATATCCTGGTCAACAATGCCGGGATTTTCGCGATGGCCCCGATCGTCGAGGTTACCCGGGATCAATGGCACAAACTTTTTGCCGTGAACGCAGAAGGTAAGTTTTTCACGATGCAAGCCGTCGCCAAGCAGATGATCAAACAGGGGCACGGGGGGAAGATCATCAACTTGGCAAGCCAGGCGGGACGACGGGGCGAAGCGCTGGTCTCGGTCTACTGTGCATCCAAAGCCGTGGTGATCAGCATCACGCAATCCGCGGGCCTCGCCCTGATCAAGAACGGCATCAACGTCAACGCGATCGCGCCGGGGGTGGTCGATACGCCGTTCTGGGAATTTGTCGATCGTGAGTTTGCGCGGTACGAAAACCGGCCGATCGGGGAAACCAAACGAATGGTAGGCGCGGCCGTGCCGTACGGCCGGATGGCGAACCCGCAAGACCTCACCGGCATGGCGGTGTTCCTGGCAACCGAGGACGCGGACTACATCGTCGGGCAAACGTACGGCGTCGACGGCGGCAACTGGCTGGCTTAGCATCGCACGGCGATCCACGGCGAGCACGGCGATAAGAGAAAGGGTTCGGGGTTCGAGGTTCGGAGTGGTTCCGCAGCTCCATTCGAACGGTCAGGCCTTATACGGATTGCGGATCAAAGAGAGAGTTTACCCGCGCTTGGCTCGCGAGGTGCTGTGGGACGAAAATCCAGCAATTTCCTGGGCCGCAAATTTTTAGGCATG
>JAFAUY010000429.1 GCA_019243005.1 Verrucomicrobiota bacterium
TGGCCGTGCGTCGGCGAATCACGCATCGTTCCCGACTATATCAGCCTGTTCCCGGGTTCCAAGGAAGTGGCTCCCTTTGCCGGAGCGACCCGCAACCTGTGTGACCGGAAAGAAGTAACACTCGGCGACCAGATGGGAACAACGGCGAAGTTCTACATCTATACATCGACTCACATCGCTTCAAAGTTCACGGGCGTCGTCACCGACGACTTCACTTCGGAGTTCGATCCGTTCTCGCCGCAGTTCGGCGAGAAGTTCTCTCCGCCGAATCTGCCGGTATCGATTAAGGACTGGACGGGAGCGGAAATCTCGCGCGTGTACACCGATCAGTGGGGCGCTTACAGCGGGTTGCAATATTCCACTTGGGAAGTCAATCCTCCGAATCCAACCGGTTATTCGCCCACCATGGGCATCGTCTGCATGAACGATCCCGGAAGCGGAGCCACACCGGATCCTTTGTTTAATCCCGGATACAGCCAATTCTGCTATGAGCTGCCGTTCATGCCGGGCACGATGCAATATTTCGATACGCCTGTCGTGCCGACTTCGGCCTTCTCGGAAGGCTACAATCATCCGGACTGCGCCTACCCGGCGACAGTGCCCGCCATCAGCAAGGTGGACGGCGATGGAATGGGACCGTGGGTGAAAGCAGCCGGCGGCAACGGTATTGTCGGCTCTGTCACGATCACAAACGGCGGTTCCGGTTATACGAGCGCGCCGACGGTTACCTTCGGCGCTGCGCCGACGGGAGGAACGACCGCTACAGGAACGGCGGTGCTGGGTTCTGGCTCGGTCGGGTCTGTGACTGTAACCGCCAATGGCTCAAACTATACGAGCGCTCCGACCGTTACATTCGGCGCGCCGCCGAGCGGCGGAACGACTGCCACCGGAACAGCAGTAATCTCGGGCAAGGTGAGCGGAGTAACTGTTACTAAAGGCGGTAGCGGGTACTGTTTAACAGCCCTTGTCACGTTTAGCGCCCCGCAACTCTCTGGCGGAACACCAGCCATCGGTGCAGCCGTGCTCACAGGTTTTTGCGGCTCCGTCAAGTCGGTAACGATCGTCGATCCAGGCAGCGGCTACACGGCTCCGCCAACCGTCACCTTTAGCGCACTCGTCGGCTCGGGTGCGGCAGGCACCGCGACGATCAACGAAGGTGTTTCCAGCGTCACTGTGACCAACCCCGGTTCCGGTTATACGAGTGCGCCGACCATTACTTTCGCAGGCGGCGGCGGTAGCGGCGCGGCCGCGAACACGACGGTTACGCGGATGATCACTGCGGTGAACATTACGAATCCCGGCTCAGGTTACCTGACAGCGCCGACCGTTACCCTCGCAGGCGGCGGCGGCACTGGAGCAACAGCAACAGCTGCGCTCGCCTCCAGCTCTGCTGGTAGTGGAATTATCACGATTACGGCTTTGGGCGATGTTCCGGTCATTAATAATGGCTACTCCGGACCTTCCGCCACGACCGCTCCGTTCAATCAAAAGACCGTGAACCGTCACTACGGCTTCGGCAAGGCGCAGGGCAAAGTCACCGTCGGCGGCGTAACGGCGCCGATTATCAGTTGGAGCGACGCATCGATCCAAGCGGTGGTGCCTACCGGTATGCCGAACTGCGTCTTTCAGCAACAAGCGCAATACGGCGGCTCGACCGCGCAATGCGGCCAGTTAGTCATCACGACAGCCGCCGGCGTGCAATCTGTCGATACCGTTACCGTCACGGTCGGCGGTAAAGCGCCAACTACAGTGACCGGCACGATTCAAAGCGCCATCGACGCTGCCGCTCCGGGCGACCTGATCATGGTTCCGTCCGGCGTCTATAACGAACTGGTGCTGATGTGGAAGCCCGTCCGCCTGCAAGGTGAGGGCGCTGCTTCCACCGTCATCAATGCCAATACGCATCCGGCCGGCAAGCTGGACCCCTGGCGTCGTCAGGTCAACTGCCTTTTCGGCCTGGCGATCAACGGCCAGCCGTATACCGGTAATTTCGATCCTAACGGGGCTGCCGGCAATGGCGGCAAGAATCCTTTCGATCCCAGCGGCGCTTATAGTTGCGGCAGCAGCAGCACGGTGCAGAACTTTACGGGTGGGCCCAACAACCCGCAGATCGATCGTCTTCCGCTCGAAGGTATTCTCGGCTGGGACACCACGGTCAACGGCAACCTGGCTCAGCTCCTGCAGGAGCCGACCTTGTTAGGGGCCTACGAGGGTGCCGGAATCACGGTGCTGGGAAAAGGCGTCAACATTCCAGCGGGCGCTGCCAACCCCTTTGGAAACGGCTCGGAATCCGCCTTCCCGACCGGCACAACAGTGCTGACGGCGAAAGACTGCGCTACGGGACCGAACGGCACGAACCTGTATGCGAGCAACTTCCTGTGCAATCCGTCGCGTATTGACGGATTGTCGGTCACGAACAGCTCCCAAGGCGGCGGCGGTATTTTCGTCCATGCCTGGGGCCACAACATCGAGATCTCCAACAATCGCGTGTACAACAACATCGGCACGCTTTCCGGCGGTCTCAACATCGGACAGGGTGAATCTCCGGATGCCTATCTGGCCGGAACGCCGGCGGACTCGGACCCGGGTTCCTGTATCACAGGCAATCCGACCGGCGATCCAAATCAGCAGCTTCCCTACTGCTTCAACCTGAACGTCAACGTTC
Source organism: Verrucomicrobiota bacterium (assembly GCA_019243005.1). Taxonomy (GTDB): domain Bacteria; phylum Verrucomicrobiota; class Verrucomicrobiia; order Chthoniobacterales; family JAFAMB01; genus JAFBAP01. Next base: position 2,666 of record JAFAUY010000429.1, read on the forward strand.
ACAACAACTCTATTACCGCGAACTCTTCGATCGGCGACGAGTTGTTCTCCGGCACACCGGCCGGAGCCGGCGGCGTCAGCTTCTGTACCGGTGACGACAACTATCTGTTCCAGTACAACTGGGTCTGCGG
>JAFAUY010000014.1 GCA_019243005.1 Verrucomicrobiota bacterium
AGCAGTTATACGCCGAGCCAGGGGGGCGGCGTCCCGTCAGGCGTGGACCACCAGACCATCGGCGGCGGCCCTTTCCATACGCCTGTCCCGACCGGTGTCTCCCCGCTCTACCCGAACGCCGTCTATTACTGCTCACAGGAGTTGGTCACGGCCTTCTGCGCCCTGAGCGTTGACGGCGGGGTGACATTCGGGCCCGGAGTACCCATCTACAATCTAACCCAGTGTGGCGGCATCCACGGGCACGTCAAGGTTGCGCCCGACGGCACGGTGTACGTACCAAACGCATCCTGCCTTGGCGGGCAGGGCGTCGCCGTCTCAGAGGATAACGGTACTACCTGGACGGTGCGACCGGTGAGAGGAACAGCCATTAACGGCTCTCCTTTCCAGAGCGCTCCGTCCCAGGGTCTCGTCGACCCTTCGCTCGGGATTGCCAAAGACGGGACGGTCTATTTCGGCTATCAGAACGGAGATGGCACGGCGCATATTGCCGTCTCGCATGACCGGGGACAAACCTGGGTTAACGATCAGGACGTCGGCTCGATCATCAACCTCCAGAACGTGACCTTCCCGGAAGTAGTGGCCGGAGATGCAAAACGCGCGGCCTTCGCTTTCCTGGGCACGACGACCGCCGGCAATTATCAGGATTTCAATAACTTCCACGGCGTCTGGCATCTCTATATTGCAACCACTTACGATGGCGGCAAAAGCTATCACACGGTTGACGCCACACCGGACGATCCTGTGCAGCGCGGCTCGATCTGTAATCTGGGGACGACCGCGTGCGGCGCCCACCCGATCAACGACCGTAATCTGCTTGATTTCATGGATATCACCATCGACAGCCATGGGCGCGAGCAGGTAAGTTACCCGGATGGATGTATTACCACCGCCTGTATTAACGGCGGGCCGAACGACTACACGGCGAAGGCAACGATTGCGCGGCAGTCGGGCGGTAAGGGTCTATTTGCGCAATTCGACACGACCGAGCCAAAGGCGCCGGCGGCGCCCCGCGTCGAAAATCTTTTCCGGCTGAGTCCGACGAGCGTGCGACTTCTCTGGTCAGAGCCGGACAACGGCGGCTCTCCGATTACCGGCTACAATATTTACCGGGGAACAAAGAGCGGAGGGGAGACGCTGCTCACGACGATCCCGAATGCGGCCTTCTATAATCCCTCGACCGAGAGCTATACGGTCAATTACACCGATTCGACCATTGCGCCGAATACGCAGTATTTCTACCGGATTACGGCGGTGAACGCGCAAGGCGAGGGCCACTTCTGCAATGAGTACCGGACGGGCAACGCCCTGGCCCCGCCGACTTCATCGACCACTTTCTCCTGCGACGGTCAAAATGTGGTTACAGACCCGGCCGGGGACGCGATTGATCCGGCGGCCGGCAGCGCCGGCGGAAATACTGACCAGGTTGATATCCTCGCCGTTTCTTTCTCAACCGATGCGACGGCCAAGACCCTGACCACGACGATGACGCTGAAGAACCTGACCAACCCGCCGGTGCCGATTGCCGGCACTAATGATACGTACTACTACGTGGTCTGGACGGGGGCGGATGGCAAGATGTACGCGACGCTGGCGGCAGAGCCGGACCCGACCGGCAACTTTGCTTTCAGCTACGGAGAGTTTAATCCGGGCAACAATCAACTGAGCACATCAAATGCGGCGACGGGCTCGATCACGGCGGGAGCCAACGGGACGATCAGCGTGACGGTGCCGCTCAGCGGAGTCGGCAATCCGGCGATTCCGGTCACGGCCGGTCAAACGCCGGCCGTGAATAACCCTTACGCGCTGACCTTCTCGGGAGAGGGGGCGCTTGGAACCGGTCTGATCTTTATCGCGGCAGACGACCGGGCTCCGAATGTCGGGTTCGGCTCAAGTTGGGCAGTCTGCCCCGCGCCGCCTCCGCCGCCGGCGGACACGGCTCCGCGGGCACAGCTTACCGCAACTCCGCTCAAAGGCGTCGCTCCGCTGACGGTTAACTTCGACGCCTCGAATTCGAGTACCAGTGACGGCGACACAATTACCGCTTACCGGTTCGATTTCGGTGATGGGAGCCAACCCGTAATTCAGTCGAGCCCCGTCGTCTCGCATACCTACACTAATCCTGGCGACTACCGCGCCACGCTGGCCGTTCAGGATTCGGGTGGAACGAACAGCGTCAACGTCGCTGACCGGTTCATCGAAGCTCAAGTGGGGCATGTCTATGGCACCGGCGCTTTGGACCCTGCCGGAAACTATACTTTCAGCTTCAATCTACAGGCGGACCTGACCGGTTTCCTTAATTTCAAGGACAAGCGGCGCGGCCTCGCTTTCCAGTCGAGCTCCGTCACACAGTATCTGAGCAGCGGACGGTCGGATGCCGGCTGCGCCCAGGTCCACGGCGACGGCACGCTCCAGGACAACAGTTCAGTGAAATACTATGTGAAGGCCTGTAGCGATGATACGAATGGTGATACTTTGCTCTTCCAGCTCAATAATCAGGCCGGACAGGTGATCTACACTCGCACCGCTCGAATCGCTGCGGGCGATATCGAGCTCGTGAAGTAGTAACTGTCCGTTCTCAGAGTTTTGAGACTTGGACAGAAGGGCAACGCCATTAATCAGAGGTGGCGAAACCGGAGTTGGCGCTGTTACTCCCCGCAGGAAGAAGGTTAAGCGACCTGCGGGGTTCCGCCGGGAAATAACAACTGACTCTGTAGAAGCGGCGAGCTACACGGTAAGCCCGCCGCTTCTTTACAGAGAAGCCTAAAAAGTAAATCGTGTTTAAAGGTTTCAAATACTCCTCAGGAATTTGTGTTGGGCCGTCTGGGCGTTCCGTACTACTCTACGCCGGCAAATGGCGACCCAACCGTTCTCGCCAAAGCCAGACGGTCTGCGGGCCGAGTCATGCCAGGCCCATCAAACAGCGATACACCGGCGCAGTCCGGGGCAGCAGTCTGGAAAATATACCGGAGAGGTCTCGATTAATGCGCTTCGACAATTTAAGACTTACGAATGGAGGATGATTTTGATGCGCGTCGCCGTTTATATCATTTTGCTAACCTCTCTTCTCTATATGGCAGCAGCAGGCTGCCGTTCAAGCTCCGGGTCTAATCAGCAGTCCGCGCCGTCTCAACCGTCCGCACCGGCGCAACAGGCAGCCGAGTCGCAAACACCTGCGGCCACTTCCCCTAACCCTGGCGAAGCCGCCGGCGGGCAACAGCCAAACTCTAACGTGAAAGCCGGCGCCACGAAAAACAGGATTGACGCCTGTGCGCTGCTCACTTCAGCAGACATTCAGGCGACGCAGGACGAGCCGCTGAAAGAAACGAAAGGCAACGAGCAAACCACCGGCGCATTTGCCATTTCGCAATGCTTTTACCAGTTGGCTTCCTTTAATAAATCGGTGAGCCTGGAAGTGACACAGAAAGCCCCGAACTATTCAGGCTCCGAAAGCCCGAGAGAGTTCTGGAATGAAAAGTTCCGTCCCGCCGCCGGCAAGGATGAAGACCGAGATCGAGAAAAAGGGCGCGGCGGAGAAGAGGAGGCTGAGGGACGGCCCCCGCAGCCTGTGCCCGGCGTCGGCGATGATGCCTACTGGGTGGGAAGCCGCCCCGTCGGCGCGCTCTATGTGCT
>JAFAUY010000122.1 GCA_019243005.1 Verrucomicrobiota bacterium
TTGGGGGACTCAAGTTGCCCGAGGGCCAAGCGTTCCACCAAGAAGCCCCTGGGGACGCACGATGAGAATCACAATCATGACGACCAGGGAGTATGCATCGGTCCACTCCGGATAGCCGTACTGCGCGCTCAAACCGTCGACCAAGCCCAGGATCAGACCGCCCAGGACGGCACCCCCGACATTTCCGAGGCCGCCGATGAGAGAAACCGCGAATCCGCGAATGATGACAACGCTTCCGGTAAACGGCGTGATCGGAAACAATGCAATCATCAGTGCGCCGCCTAAGCCCGCCAGGACGCTGCCGTAGACGAAGACCCCAGTCACATAACGCCTGACCGGGACGCCCATCAGCGCAGCCGTATCCGGGTCAGCAATACTTGCCTTCAGGGCCATTCCGTAACGGCTGCGCGATATGCCGAGGTAGGTAATGGCGACCACGACCACGGTTATTCCTACAACCACCGCGCGCATGGCAATGATGTCAACCCCACCTACCATCCAGACGCCGCCAACCGGATCGGGAATGGTTTTCTGGACCTCATTGAACAGACGGATGACAACGTGCTGAAGGATCACACTTAAGCCGATCGACATGATGAATCCGTTCATCGGCCGGTCCAGAGTAAACCGGAACAACCCCCGTTCTGCGACAAACCCGAGCGCGCCGACCAGGATCATCGCTCCCACCAGCGCCACAAAAAAGTTTAAGCCGGAAACGACCAGAAACCAGGTGAACATCCCACCAACCATCAGGAATTCGCCGTGGGCAAAATTGACGATTCCGGCTAAGCCAAAGATCAATGTAATCCCGATTCCGATCAAGATGGTGACGCTGGCCACCGAAAGGCTGTTAACCAGTTGCTGGATGAAGATCTGCATTCCGCAGGCTTAGAAAAACTCGGGCGCTGGCCGTGCGTTCGAGGTTAACCGCCCGGGTCGCCCGGTGGCGGTTCAGCGGGAGGCTGTTCCACCGCCGTCTTGAACTGATCCGAGGTACCCGGCTGGACCAGACAAACCTCGGTCGCGAAAGTTACCTGGTGGTGGTCGTTAAAACTCAGGGGAACCGGTGATACCACCCCTTGGTACTTCATTTTGAGTATCGCGTCCACGACGGCATCCGGGTTGTCGAGAGATCCGACCTGTTCCAGCGCCTTGGCATACATGAAAAAGTAATCGTAGTAGAGCAGTGAGACCGAGGACTGAGGTCCCTTGGCGGCGCCCAGGTCAAAATACCCTTTGAAATAGTCTTGCACCGCAGGGTAGGGCGATGCGCCCCAGCAAACCGGAACGCAGCTCAGGGTCACCGGCTTATCCGATTTCAAGTGGCGCTCCGCGTAGATGCCTGGGTCAACCCCGAACAAGAAATAAGACGGCGCCACATCCAACTTTAAAGCTTGGGGAAAGGCGGTCAACGTGGAGTCTCCATTGTACCAGAAATGGACAATGTCCGGCTGTAGTCCTTTGATCCGGGTGAGCAACGGCGAAAAATCCGTGGTATCGGGCGGATACTTCACCAGATCCACTTGCTGCCCATTCGCCTCGAGCGCCTTCACGTAGTGTGAGGACAGGTATTGGCCGGTGGCATCGTTCCCGACGAACACGACCGAATGCTTCGGTGCGTGGGGCAGCAGAGGCGTCAAAAGCGCCAGAACCCCTTTCGCAGTGCTACCGCTGCGTTGCCATTCCTGAGGCTCCGTTTGGAAGGTGTAGTGCAGCCACCCTCCGGGCGCCACAGATTTATCGTCCAACACGGCTCCCAAGGAACTATTGCCGGAGAACTGGAGAACTTTCGCCGACCCCGTGATCTTTGCCATGGAGATTGAAAAATCGTGCGTTTCGGTGCCCCAGATCGCTTTGACGCCAACATCGTCAACCAACTCCCGGGCGGCCGCGATCGTCACATTGACGTCAGTGCGGTTGTCGCGGATGTAGAGGTTGATTTTGTAAGTTGCTCCTCCGATTTTGACGCCGCCCGCGTCGTTAATCTGCTTCGCCGCGAGCTTGGCCGCGGCGACGATGGTGTTTCCGGCAGAGACAAACGATCCAGATTCGGCCGCGACGACGCCGATCTTCAGTTCTTGATCCTGCGCGAGGATGGGTAGTGCCGCCAGCGCGACAGATGCGCCAACCGCAAGGGCGGCGCCCAGCTTCAGCGTTTTCATGGAAAATCCTTCAGGTATTCTGGGGGGGAGGTGGCTAGGGTTCAAACGGTATGATCGCGCAGCTAAGGTGTCAATCAGCATTTGGCAGCTCGGCCTGGGACTGCGGTCCCGGCGGTCGTCTTCAGCGATGCACGGCCCATTGCCCGGATTGAGCCACGATTCGACATCGGCGTTGGAAATGCGTTGGTGCAGGTGGCGGCGACTTCGAGAGTGATGTGATGGTCCATCTCCTGATCGGATGCTGCGGAAGGCGTTCCGAGGGCCTAAGTGAATCGTCAAAATTAATGTCGCACGTGTAGAAAACAAGTTCTTGGAGAGCACCCTCGCGTTTCGGAGGATCGACTACGGGGATTGGCACGGTTGGGCCGGTCTTTGCCCCGCAGGGGCTATTGAGAGTAGCCCGGCACTTCAG
>JAFAUY010000165.1 GCA_019243005.1 Verrucomicrobiota bacterium
TTTTCCCTTCACCTTGCCTTCGACCCGGTCAGTCACCACCTTCCGGTTCCAACTCCGGTCGAAAATGGCCATCCGCCCCCGAGTGGGCGTCCGTTTCCAGAACCGCCACAAAAAGGGGTAGAACGCTTCTTCCTCCGTCGGGCCACGCGCGCTGTGGACGGTAAATCCTCGCGGGTCGAGCGGCAAAATCATCTCATTGATGAGCGTGCCCTTGCCGGCCGCGCTCCAACCTTCGAAGACGACGATGACGGGAATGCCCAGAGCTTTGACTTCCCGTTGGAGGGCGGCCAGTTTCAGGTCCGCCTCGCCCTTGAGCGTTTTGTACTCCGGCTTGGCGACCTTTCGCGACAGATTAATGTTCCTGAGCATGCGTTCCGAGGAGGTTAAAGGTATTTTGCCGGATGCTCGCAGAGGTAGGCGAACCGGACTTACGCAGGTATCATTAAATTTACATTCTCGCACGCGCGCAAGCCGTCCCGCAAACTGCCGCGGCGCAGATGATCGGTGCCGGTCAAAACCGGTCACACCGGATCGCCCGACTCTGTCCCGGCCCCCGGTGAGAGTAATTCGGCGGCAAGCAACGCTCCGCAGAATTGACCATTCACGCCGCGACGTACGCTGAAATATTCATAAAAATAATAAACTTGGACGCCCGCCGTCCGTTCTTCTGCTTAGTGCCAGAAGATAAATGAACGCCGGAGAGCTTCCTCAATACCTCACCCTGCTCCAGTTTGCCGCCCTCACCCACTCGCATAAACGAAGCGTCCTGAACGCCATCGCCACCGGGCGTATCCGATGTGAACGTCTCGAGCAGCACACCCTGGTCATCCCCTCCAGTGAGATCAGCAGAATCCACAGCCGGGATACCAAATGCAGCCGGACGATGTTCCGAAAACGCTAGAGCCTTTTCCGGCTTTGATAAAGACAGGGAAGCCGCGGCGGGGTATCTCGTGAGCTGAACGCGGCGAATTTCACGCCGAACGTTCTGGGGCTGGCGTCTCCGCTTCTGGGCGGGGGCGCTTGCCCCTTTCTCAAGTAAGTAAAATGCCACAAATGAGGAGAGAGTGGCGGGTGCTGGGTGCCGAGTGTCGGGTAAAAGAGACGCTGTGCCCGCCGTGTGTCCTTAATCGGTGTTAATCTTTGTAATCCGTAGGATCTGTGGATCCTTTTCTGCGTTATCTGCGTGTTCTGCGGATCCGCCGCCCCTGCAGGTCTTCGGTGATGGCAGCAGACCAGGGTGTGCGGCGGATGATCGTCCCCTCGCGAGTGTTTCGTGGTGGCAGCACGTAAGGGTGTGCGGCGGATGATCGTCTTTTTCTGTGGATCCGCCGTGGTCGCCGTGGCTCGTTGTGTTCGCCGTGTGAACTCTGGCGCTGTGCCCGCCGCATCCGCTGTGGCCGCAGTGTGACGCCGTGACCGCTGTGTGACCGTGGGGCACTGGCACGCAACCCGGCGTTGAGCTGCGAAATCAAACACAGGATGACCGCAGAAAGAGAAGGCGATCTTACCCGGCGCCGGTTCCTCGGGCAGGTGGTTTCGCTGGCAGCCCTGGCGGCGGCCGCGAACGCCGGTGAATCACTCCGGACGGAAAAACCGGCTTCCGATTCTTTGGGGCCGACCCTGGCGCGCCGGCCACTGGGACGGACCGGGCAAATGGTCACCATGCTGGGCCTGGGGGGTGCTCACCTTGAAATGGTGGATGACCGCACCGCACAGGCGATGATCGAAGCGGCCATCGAGCACGGTATCCGTTTCTTCGATAATTCACAGGGTTATGCGGACGGCGAATGCGAAGCAAAATACGGCCGCTTTCTTACCCCCCGATATCGCGAACACATTTTCCTGATGACCAAGACCGATGCCCGGGACGCCACCGGCGCACACCGCGAACTGGACGGTTCGTTACGGCGGTTAAAAACCGATTACCTGGACCTCTGGCAAATGCACGCCATCGAATCGCCCGAGGACGTCGATGAACGCCGGCGCGATGGCGTGTTCCAGGCCATGGAAGAAGCCAGGCAAAGCGGGAAGGTTCGGCACCTCGGGTTTACCGGCCATCGGACCCCGGCGGCACACCTGCGGGTTCTGGAAGTGAGCGACCAGTTTGAGACCTGCCAGATGCCCGTCAACGCCGCCGATCCGAGTTACAACAGCTTTATCCGGCAGGTCTTGCCCGTGCTCCTCGAAAAAAACCTGGGCGTTCTCGCGATGAAAACCCTTTCCGACCAAGGATTCTTTGGCACGAATCGCTGGGCGCACCGGCCCACCGGGCGTTCCCCGCTGATTCCTGACCGCATCAGTCTGCGAGAAGCGATCCATTTCGTCTGGTCATTGCCGGTTTCAACCTTGATCACCGGCGCCGAGTCGCTCGATCAACTTCAGGAAAAGATCCGCCTGGCGCAATCTTTTACCGCGATGTCTCCCGAAGAACGACAGCAGATCATCCAAAAGGTCGCGGACCTGGCGGGTACCGCGCTCGAATACTACAAGGCCTAGCCCGCAAAACTCACGCACAAAAATGAAGCAACGCGCTCATTGCGGGCTAGAAAACTCTTAACCAGACGCGACGCGTCTGGTTAAGAGTCTGTTTTAAGATACACGAATCAAAACAAAGTGTTCTTAAACGTTCTTCTTCAAAAAGCAGCGGAATTTTCCGGCGTAGCCGGAAAGTTCCGCTGCCAGAGCCTGCATCGCCGCTCCCAAATCTACGGGATTCGGTCGGCATTTGTGAGCGATGCAGGCTAGCGGTTCCGTGCCGCACGCACCCCCTGGCCACTTTGTGCCCCGGAGCGTTGGCCGCGCGAGTAATGTCAATTCGCTCCGAGCGTTTGGGTGGCCAGGAGAATCCCGACCCCCAAAAGACTCAGCGACCAGACAAAATCGACGTTAAACCAGGATCGGCGCAGGACGCTCAAACCGATGAAATCGTACACGCACCAACCCACCAGCGCGCAGACCAGCAGGTGCGTCGAACTGTGCACGGCAACCGCGACCAGGGCCAGCCCCGGACTGGCGACAAACGATCCGGAACTGCCGGCCCAGGATGCACCCGCCTCGCAGAAGTTTGCCCTGAAGCCCAGCAGCACCGGCACCAGCATCAGGCCGGCCCCGTGTGCGGTGGACATCAGCACGGACCACTTGGTCAGGTCCCAAAAACCGACTTGCATGCCGACCCACTTCGGATGCCGGTTGCGCCACAACCGGATCAGCCCGAACCCGACCAGGGCCGCCGCGGCAACGCCGCGCACCCAGGCGAACGGAACGGCCCACCCGAACGCCATCACCAGCAGGATGACGAGCATTACCGCGACGGCGTGTCCAAGGGCGATCGGCGCCAAGGACGCGAAAACGGCCAGACGCGAGCGTTTTTGCAGCCCGAGGGCCACCCCGAACAACCAGCCCATCGCGGGGTTCAGGCCATGCCAGGCGCCTAACAGCGCAAGGGTCACCCAGGGCCAGAGCGGGTTGTTCATGCGCGCGATGACCCGGCCATCATGACGGGTAGCAATACGAGTCTGAAGAGGTGTCGCCGCCCTCTAACCGTACCTGGTGCAGCCGATGCTCCTGGCTGGTCAGCAGGAAGTTCGGGTCCAGATGCAGGGCCCCATCGTCGGTTGCCTCCGCCTTGACGAACCAGCTTCGAAGCCCCGCCGGATAGAATTGTTCATCCCAGGATTGGTACAACGAATTGGTCAGGTAGATGCGTTTACCGTCGCGACTTACCTCCACCATCTGCGGGCCGCCATTCAGGCGTTCCTCCGGGTTACGGGGGTGAGCCGCCTGACGGCCGATGCCGCCCAGTTGTATGACCCCGGTCAGTTTAGGTTGTTCCGGAACCGAAACGTCGTAGCGGCGCAGCTCACCGGTACCCCAGCACGAGACGTAGAGCCATTTGTCATCCAACGAGAGGTTAATGTCCGTCACCAGCGGCGGCACGGCCTTGAACCCTTTCAGCAACGGCGGCAACGCGTCGGGCTCTGCCGGTTCCGCCGGGATCTCGATCACTTTCCTGGCCGCCCACTTGCCGTGGTCACGGTGCCAGAGCCACACGGATGAGGACAAATCCTTCAAGGAGATTACCACGCCCACAAAGCCAAAGGTACGGGTCGGGTCATGGGAGGGGCGCAACTCCAGGACCATCTGGTATTCCTTGCCTAAGTCGATGGCCTGTTCGTGCTTCCGCTTGCGCAGGTTCCACACGTGCAATTGGTGACCGTAGCCGCTCGCCAAAAGGTGCGCCGGATCCACCCCCGCCTCGATTCGGTTCGGGGTGCCCCATTCGCTGGAGATCAACACGTCATGGCCGAGGTGCCACCAGAAATCATAGGCCAACTCCTGCGGCCCACGGTCGACCTCCCATTGGCCGAGCACATTGAAGTTAGAATGGTCCAGCAGGAAGATACCGCCGGGGCCGTTCCCATCCGGTGCGCCCAGGGCGCTCACGTACAGCCCCTCCGGCCCGCAGTGCACGGTGTGAGGCCGCGAATACCCGGTTTTGCGATGCACTTCAT
>JAFAUY010000201.1 GCA_019243005.1 Verrucomicrobiota bacterium
CATCGTCGGTACGTTTTTTCAAACCGCTCAGCTCCGCGTATAGCGTCAACGCCGCGCCCACGACCTGATCCATATTGTAATAGCGGTAAGTGGCTAACCGGCCGACAAAATGGGTATCCGGCGTTCGGGCCGCCAGCGCCTGATATTTCTTGTACAGCGCCGCGTTCTCAGGACGAGGTACCGGGTAGTACGGTTCACCTTCCGCAGAGGGAAATTCGTAAAGGATGCTGGTCTTGGAATGTTCCTGCCCGGTCAGGTACTTCATTTCCGTGATGCGGGTGAAGGGGTGCTCGTTCGGGTAATTGACCACCGGCGCGGGCTGGAAGACGGGCCGGTCATGGGTTTCATGTTTGAAGTGCAAAGACCGGTACGGAAGTTTCCCGTAACAATAGTCAAAAAACTCGTCGATCGGTCCGGTGTAGATCATTTCGCGAAACGGGATCAAGGCCACCACTTCACGATAGTCGGTATTGAGCAGCACCTTGATGTTCGGATGATCGAGCATGTTCTCAAACATCCGGGTGAACCCGAGCAACGGCATCGCCTGGTAAACGTCACTGAAATAACGGTCGTCACGGTTGGTGCGGGTAGGCACGCGGCTGGTAACGGATGCATCGAGTTCCGATGGGTCCAGTCCCCATTGCTTTCGCGTGTAGCCCCGGAAGAATTTTTCGTACAGCTCCCGGCCGACTTTACTCACCACCACATCCTCGCTGGTCCGGATGACGTCTATTTTCTCGGCCCGGCCCCTCAGGAAGTCCTCGACCTGCGAGGCGTTCAGGCTCAGGCCGTAAAGTTTGTTGATCGTGTCCAGGTTGATCGGGATCGGCACAAGCTGGCCGTCGACGCTGGCGAGCACGCGATGCTCATAGGTACGCCATTCCGTGAAGCGCGACAGGTATTCGAAAATGTCTCTGCAGTTGGTATGAAAGATGTGCGGGCCGTACTTATGAACCAGGATGCCCGCACGATCATAATGGTCGTAGGCATTACCGCCGATATGATTTCGACGGTCAACAATCAGTATTTTCTTGTTAGATCCACACGCGAGCCGTTCAGCCAGGACGCTGCCGGCAAACCCTGCGCCTACGATCAAGTAATCAAACATAAATCGCCTTCCTCACAATATTGCACACGTGAGCCATTCAGCCTCCTATCAGGCGCTTCGGCCGTCCGGAAGTCAGAAATTCGCGGATGTGCCGTTCCAGGTTTTCGACGACGGCCTCCCAGGTATTGTTGGCAGCCATCGCCAACCCGCGGGCGATTTTGTCGCGCTCCGGCGTTTCGGCGGCGTAGCGACAGCAGGCGCAGAATTCGTCATGGGATGACCCGATCTCCACGACGTCACTGAACTGCAGAATGACGTCTTCAATCGGCGTGGAAACCACCGGGCGGCCTGTGGCCATGTATTCAAGGATCTTGGTCGGATTGATGTATTCGGTGGCCTCGTTAAGCGCAAACGGCACGAGGCAGACGTCAAAAGCCGCGGCGTACCGGGGCAGGTCGTCATAGTCTCGTCCACCCAAAAAATGCAGGTTTGGCTTCCTGGGAAATTCAGCCGGGTCGACCTTTGTCCAGGGTCCGACGAGCACCACGCTGCCGTCGGCGTTATCGGCGGCGAGGCGGTCAAGCAATTCATAATCCATGCGTTCGTCGATCACGCCGAAAAATCCGTAAACGGGTTTAGGAAGTTGCGCGACCTGCGGGGGAAGCTCGGTACGGGCATCCCGGGCACGGGAGAAATGTCTAACATCCACGCCGCACCCGTAGGCATGCGTGTTCGGGTTATACCTTTGTTTTTCCCGGCCGAGTTTGGGACCACCGGCAAAAACGACGTCGGCGATGCGCAGCAGTTCGCGTTCACGTTCCACGAGGACTGGCGGCGCACCGCGGAACTGAGTTAATTGATCCATGCAATCGTAGACGATGCAGATTTCACCCATCTTACCGGCGAACGCGGTCACGGCCATCGGATCGTAAAACCACTGCACCGGGTCTTTGAAACGCAACCCCAGCGGGCCGGACAGAACCTCTTTTACCAGTCGCCGACGCTCCTCGTCGACCCAGGCGCCATCGAACCACCTGGCACCGGGCATCGCCATGCGAAGCACGGTGATGGCCGGGTATTCAGCAATTTCCCGGATTTCAAGGCGAGCCTTGTCGATGTTCGGGTCCGGCAGCGGTCCTTCGACAAAGAGCACCGGATGGCGAGAGGAAAGCCGTGAAAGGAATTGCTGAGGTCTCTGCCATACCCAATCCCAGCCCAGGTGCGAATGAACGATGATCGGGTATTCCGGATTTGATAAGGTGAGGTTCATGCGTGGTTTCTCCTACGGTTGGCCGGTTCATGATCATGCGGGACCGGTCGCCTTGAAGGAAAATTCACCTTCTCTTCGTATGCTGAGCCGTTCCTGACCGTCAGAAAGATACTGATGGTTTGATCAGGTTTTTTACTGGTAAATCAAACTTATCACTTTCCACCATCTTGCGGAACAGCCCCGGCCGCTCGCTGAGGGCACGGAACGTTCCGTCCTGCACGATCTGACCCCGTTCGATCACCAGAACCCGGTCGCAATTTTTGATCGTTGAAAGGCGGTGCGCGATAAAGATCGCGGTTCGTCCGAGCAAGGCGCGCTCGAGGGCTTCCTTCACCAGGCGCTCGCTCACCACATCCAGGGCGCTGGTGGCCTCATCGAAGAGCAGAAAATCCGGATCGTGCAATAAAGCTCTGGCGATCGCCAGCCGCTGCCGCTGTCCCCCGGACAAACGGGTACCGCCTTCGCCGATAGGGGTTTCGAGCCCCTGCGGGAATTCGCGAATAAACTCCCAGGCATTGGCCAGTTCGCACACGCGCCGGCAGTCGACTTCGCTGGCGTCCGCACGCATGAGCAGCAGGTTTTCGCGAATCGTGGTCGCGAAGAAATACGGGTCCTGCGGCACCACCCCGAATCGCCGCCGCACGTCGGCGGTGTTGACCCGGCGCAGGTCCACATCTCCGATCCGGACGCATCCCTCGTCCGGATCGTAAAGGCGCAGAAATAGTTTTGCCAACGTCGTTTTGCCTGATCCGCTCGGGCCGACGAACGCAACTTTCTGACCGAACGGGATGGTGACGCTGATATTTCTGAGAATCGGCTGGCCGGGCGTGTAGGCGAAGGTAACGCGCGAGAGCGTCATCGCCGGCCGTGCCGGCAGATTCCGTCGCTCTTCCGGGGCCGGGTCGGGCGTGGTGGTGTCGGTTTTCAACACGTTGACGAGCCGGTTGAGGCTGACCTGCGCCTGACCACGCATAGTGCCCACCGTAAAGAGGCAGTCCAGCGGTAATTGCAGAGCGGCGTACGACCCCAGAAACGCGACGAGTTGGCCTTCGCTCAAGTGATGGCCGAGATAGCGCCAGATGCCTACCCCGCAAAGCAAGACGAAGCAAAGGTAATTGAGCGCCTCCGCGCGCATGTTCACCCGGTGGGTCTCCACATCGCGCTGGTACGCCTGCGTGCGCAGCTGATCGGCATTCTGCCTGAAGGCTGCCGCCATGCGCTCTTCCACGGCGTGAATTTTCACGTCGCGATTGCCGCGAAAGATGTCGGTTACCCGGCCGATGATGCGGGTCTCCGCCGTCTGATACCGCTCGAAGAGATCCTGCAACCGGCTGCTGCCCCGCCGCATCGTCAGGACGGTAGCAATTACCAGGAACAGCAACACCACGCTCAGACGCCAGTCCCAGAACAGAATCCAGATGCCTGAGACCAGGAAAGTGGTAATCGAGTTAGGCACGTTGATGACCGCGTTATGAAAGAACATGCTGATGTCCATCACCGGCGAACCCATCACGTAGGTAAATAGTTCTCCACTCGAATGGCGCCCGTGGAAGCGGAGACAAAGGTGGTTGATATGGCGGAATAGCCGGACCCTAAGCTCCAGGATAATCTTTTCGCGGACGGAGGTAAAAATTTTGTAACTTCCAAACCATGCTCCCATCCGGACCACAAAAGCCGCGAAAAGATAAATACCCATCAGCAACCCGAGCCGCTGCAGCCGCGCTGCCGGGGTGAGGTCCGCCGGCCGCATGACGTCATCTACCAAATAGCGGGGGATCAAAGTCTGGAAGGCGATGGCGAAACCGGGCAGGGCATTCAATACGCAAGCAAGGGCGATGGCGTACCGGTGTTGATACGCGTACGGTTTGATGAGCTGCCAAAGCGTTTCAGGGTGTTCCTGATTTTTCGATCGGGCCTTGGCCCTATGCGCGGGAACGGACGCTTCCCATAGCGCAGGATTGCTTCCGTAGCAATCTGGGCTCCCTATCACCATGACTTCTTGTTCCTGAATCGTCTCCACTGTATGTCTCCCTTTTTATCTGGGCTAACCCCGCATCGAAAAGCGAACGGGGACGGAAATTTGGCTGGACGGGCACTCAAATTCTGCGTTGGTTGCCAGACTCTTTTCGCATAGCAGAGCCTTTTGGGCGGTGGAATTTAAAGAAAGTAACAATTCCGGCTGCCGGTCAGTTTGCTGAGACAGAAGGTCTGCCATCCCTCGTAGACGCAGATTCACCTAGGTTTATTTATCGCAAATCCAATGGAACACGGGGAACACAGCGGTTCGCGTTCTGGCAGGCTTGAAGAAGGTTGGCAGCAACCCTTTCGTTGGGTGACCGGCATCGAAGGCTCGATTATTCCGCACCTCAACATCGACCAGTATTGCTGGACGCAACACGATCGATTCTGGAGGCAGGATCTCGAACTTACCGCCTGGAATCTTGATTGCCATTGGTTGCGGTATTCTCTTCCCTGGCCAACCATTCAGAGCGCGCCGGCCAGCTGGGATTGGTCATGGTGCGATGATCGTTTTGACTTCGCGGCCAAGCTGGGCATTCAGCTGATCGTCGACCTGGTTCACTTCGGCGTGCCGGCCTGGTTGCCGGACGCGTTCGGCGATTTGCTTTTTCCGGACGCATTGGAAGCTTTTTCCCGGGAATTTGGCCGGCGCTACCGGGGCCATCCGGCCGTGGCGAGCGTCTGCCCGATTAACGAACCGCTGGTTACCGCCTTTTTTGCCGGGGACGTCGGCTTGTGGCCGCCGCACGGGACCGGGTTACAGGGCTACATGGTAATCCTGTCGCGCATCGCGCAAGCGCTCGCTCGCTCGATCCGTGCCCTTCGTGAAACGATGGGTGAAGTCGAGATCATCCTTTGCGATTCGCTGGAGGTGGCCAAGACCGACGAGCCTCACTCCAGCGAGAAGACGAGCCCGCACCTGACCGAATCGCTCGGTGCGGACGTGGCGCGCCGCATGGAACGGCGGCACGTCGTCATGGATCTGGTGCTCGGAAGGGTTGGCCCCAGGCACCCGCTGCGCCAGTGGCTCCTGGGGCACGGATTGCCGCTCTATGACCTGAACTGGTTTCTCCGGCACCCGCAGCGGGTGGACGTCATCGGCCTTGATTATTATTTCCACACGGAGGTCGAGGTATACACGAGCCCCGAAGGGTATTACCGGCAGCGTCCCGCCCGAAAGCCGTATGGTTTTTACCGGGCGGCCCAGGCGTACTGGCACCGGTACCATCTGCCGTTTATGATCACGGAAACCAGCGCCGCGGGTTCAGACGCGGAAAAGCTCGCCTGGCTGGAGCGGTGCGTTGAAGATGTGCGCAGGCTGCGTGCGGATGGCTTTCCCTGTATCGGTTTTACCTGGTGGCCCCTGCTCGACCATCTCGACTGGGATGGCGCGATGCTCCACCAGACGGGCCACATTCACCCCGTCGGCATCTACTCGTTGCGCCGGACGGCCGAAGGCGAGCTCGTCAGAGAACCGACGGGGCTGGCGGACCGCTACCGCGCCCTGGCGCAGGGAGGCGACGCGGCCGTCGGGCCGGTGGCAACCGAACGCCTCGCCGCGCACGCAAGCGCAACCCGGAAACGGACCCCGGTCAGGCGAGCGGAGCCGCCGCAGACAACGCGGCCGCCCCTGGTTATTTACGGCCACCACGCCTGGGAGGCGTTCCGGAGCCGGTCCCACCACCTTGCCAGGCAGCTGGCGATGGAGCGCCAGGTACTTTTTGTTGAGCCGCCCGTCTCTCCTTTTGCCGCGCAGCCACTCCTCCGGGCCATCGGTGGGGTCGACGGCTTGCCTTTGCTGCAGGTGTTGAGGGGCCGGGCGTTAAGTTCGGGCACGCCGTCACAAGCCGACGACGCGATGCTGGAACACCTTACGTCCGAATGCGTCCACACCGGTTTTCCGCTGCACGAAGCGATTCACTGGGTTCAGGACGCCCGGCTTGGGCTGCGGCTGCGGGAAAGGTTCGGGCAGGCGTCGCTGGTTTTCGACGTCCTTACCGCAGAGGGAGAAACGTTGCGGCTGTGCCGGCTCGCCGACGCCGTGATTTTCCGAAGCCGAGGCCAGCAGGCGCGTTTCGAAGCGGCGGTTCAGGGTCTGAACCGTTTTATTCCCGACGGCGTCGAGGTCCGTCACTTTCTGAAGGCGATTCAAACCCGCACCCCGGTGCCGCACGACAGCCGGTTTATCCATCGGCCGGTCCTGGCCTATGCGGGCACCATCGACGAACGACTCGACCTGAAGCTGCTGGCCCGGTTGGCGGCCGAGACCCTTGACTGGAACGTGGTCATGCTCGGGCCGCTGGCGCGGGTCTCACCGGAGAGCTTACCGCGCCTGGGAAACATCTACTGGCTGGGCCCGAGGCCGTACGCGGACCTGCCGAACTATCTGCGCGGGGTGGACGCCTGCATCATCCCGTTCCGCCAGACGGCTGAGCTCAACGATTACCTGCCCGGGAAGGTTTACGAATACCTTTGCGCCGGCCGTCCGGTCGTCGCGACCCGGATGCGGGAACTTGCCGGCCAGGGTTTTGCGGGGGTACGGGTGACAACTTCCCGGACCGATTTTATCAAGGCGTGCCACGAGGCGGTCTCGCCGATGATGGCAGAGACCCGGCGGGAACTCATCCGGCAAGTGGCCGGACGCAACTGGCGGCACGTGGGTCTGGAGGTCAGGGAGGTTCTGAACCATTTGGGTGCCGGGTGTCGGGTAAAATGCCACAAATGACTGGCTTCGTTTGGCGGCGCTTTCGGCATCGATTCAATGCTGCAGCTAAAGGGCAGAACGCGGCCAAATCGAAGAGTCCCCTAAGCACGAAAAAGGATATTCCCGGGAAATCCATTTTCGGCGACATTCCGGCATGGGCTGACGCGTGGTGGTTTCAAGGGGCCACGAATCAAGGGTTCTTTGATTGGCGGCATTTTTTCGGCTTGTGACAATTGTGGCATTTTACCCGCCACCCGTTACCCGACGCTCAAGCGCGGGTAAGGCTTAGCACATCACTGGGGGTTTCGCCTGAAGTTTGGCATCGCGAGTAAATTTTCGTTGCGGGATGAGGTAAATTCCTAAGAATGAAAGGCCATGGCGGAGCCCGTGAGAGACCGGTACGTTGAATCTCCTGAAAATCAGCCCGATTCCCCGGAGGAACTCGACAACCAGGTACAACGCGCCCAGGAGCAACTTCTCCAGCTAAAGCGCCAGCAGGAAATGATCGAGCGCCAGAAACGGGAGCTCGAAGAATTAAGCCGGAAACAGGAGGAACTGGAGCGGGGCCGCGCCGAGATGATCGAGAAACTCAGCCGTTCGATGGTGACCATCGAACGTGAGACTTACGAAGCGGAAAAAAGGGTGGAACAACTGCGTGCCACCAACGCCGCGTTTCTGCAGCACCTGGATGTGCTGGAACGGATCAACCCGAAGAACTGGAGCAATGCGGACCTGCACAAAGAGCTCAGCAAAGCGCTAAGCTCGGTTGATGACGCGCGGACGGAGTTCAACAAGTCGATCACCAAGATCAACGCCAAGGCGGACCAGGAGATCATCCCGCCGGCCACCATGGGCCCTTATGACGGGGGTAAGGAGACGGGGGCCGTGAATTTCGGGCTGTGGCTCAAGCGAGGCCTGGCTTTCACCCTTCCGCTGATCGTGTTCGGGGTCATCGCCCTGGTGATTGCTTTGTGCTTGCGTTAACGATGGGGAGCTGGAGGGCGGATATGGCTCGAAAAACTCGATTTAACGGATCGCCCATCAATGCGAGGCAGGAGGAGCTTTTAGAGCAGGCGCAAGCCCTGGAACGCGAGATGGCCCGCTGCAAGCGGCTGATCGCGGAAGCTCCGCAGCGGGCCAGGGAGGTGGAAGAACGCCGGGAACAGGAGCGCCTGGAGCAGAACGAACGGCGGCGCCAACGGGTCGTGCTCCGGGCGAACACCGGCGGCCGGAGCCCTTTCGATGCTTCCGACGTGCTCCACGGCACCCAGGATGGTGACGAATCCGGAGGCGAACGACCCACGAAGCCCCGCCGGGCCCAACGTCGCGCGGCGCGGACCCAACTGGCGGTCATGCTGGTGGCGGTGATGGTTGCGGGCGCGTTTGTACTTTTCTTGCTGATCCAACTGATCCAGCATCTGGGATGAGTTCAGAAGATCTCGACGTCGAGTACGTCGCCGAATTAGCCCGCATCAGGCTTACTCCCGAAGAGGTCGCCACGTTCCGGTCTCAGCTCGGACACGTCCTTGAGCACGTCGCCAGGTTGAACCGGTTGAATGTTGCGGGCGTGGAGCCTACGGCCCACAGTTTTCCCATCTACAACGTGTTCAGGGCGGACGAAGTCAAGCCGAGCCTGCCCCGGGAAGAGGCGCTGGCCAACGCTCCCCGCCAGGCGGAGGGATTATTTCTGGTGACGAAAGTTTTGGACTGAAGGTGTGGATCAGATTTTTACGCTCGATGTGCACGGTCTGCGCTCGAAGCTCGCCGCGCACGAAGTGTCGCCCGTCGAGGTGGTGCGGGCTTTGGCGCGACGGATCGAAGCGGTAGATCCCGCCGTGCGCGGCTACCTGTCGATCGACCTGGAACGAGCGATCGGTGAGGCCGAGGCGGCCGACGTGACCAAACCGCTTGGCGGGGTACCGATCGCGATCAAAGACGTTATCAGCGTCCGGGGAGCGCCGTGTACGTGCGGCTCCCGGATCCTGGCCGGATACCGCGCCCCTTACGACGCGACGGTGATCGCCAGACTGCGCGCGGCCGGGGCGATCCCGTTCGGTCGTACCAACATGGATGAGTTTGCCATGGGGTCGTCGACCGAGAATTCGGCGTTCGGCCCTACCCATAACCCGTACGATCCAGCTCGAACCCCGGGCGGTTCCAGCGGCGGGTCCGCGGCGGTGGTGGCGGCCGACGAAGCGTTTGCCGCGCTTGGGTCAGATACGGGAGGTTCGATCCGGCAACCGGCGGCCTTTTGCGGGTGCGTAGGTTTCAAGCCGACTTACGGCCGGGTGTCGCGTTACGGGTTGGTGGCGTTTGCATCGTCGCTCGACCAGATCGGCCCGTTTACTAAAACGGTTCGGGATGCGGCCTTGCTCCTCAACGCGATTGCGGGCGTGGATCCCTGCGACTCTACGTCGCTGGACGAGCCCGTGCCGGATTTCACGACGAACCTCGACCGGGGCGTCAAAGGAGTGAGACTCGGGCTTCCGCGCGAATACTTCGTCAGCGGGCTGGATCCGCAGGTGGAGCGCGCCGTTCGACAAGCGGTTGAGCATTATGCGAAGCTCGGCGCCGAGATCGTGGAGGTTTCACTCCCTCATACCGAATACGCGCTCAGCACGTACTACATCATCGCGCCTGCCGAAGCTTCGGCAAACCTCGCACGCTTTGACGGGGTGCGTTACGGTTACCGGGCGGAACAACCGGGCGACTTGCTTGAGCATTACGGCCGTACCCGCGAAGAGGGCTTCGGGGCGGAGGTCAAGCGCCGAATTATTTTGGGCACTTACGCGTTGAGTTCCGGGTATTACGACGCCTATTACCTAAAGGCGCAAAAGGCGCGTACGCTCATCCGGGACGATTTCTCCCGCGCCTTCCGGCGGGTCGACGCCATCGTTTGTCCCACCTCACCCACCCCGGCATTCAAATTGGGCGAACGGGCAAATGACCCTCTGAGCATGTACCTGGCCGATGTCTTTACCCTGGCCGCGAACATGGCCGGGATTTGCGGCGTCAGCATTCCCTGCGGTTTTGCTGAAGCAGAGGGCAAACTCCTGCCTATCGGCCTTCAAATCCTCGGCAACAGCCTCGAGGAAGGCCGCGTCCTGCAGGTCGCCAACGCGTACGAGCAGACGACCGACTGGCACAAACGGCGCCCCCAAAGCGTAACGGGTAACGCGTAACGGGTAGCGAGTGTCGGGTCACACGGTGGGCACGGCATAAGAGGTTCACACGGCACCACGGCGCATCCACAGGAGGACGATCATCCGCCGCATCCCCCCTCACATAGGCCTCTGCGAGCAGACTGCGCGGCGGATCCGCAGAACACGCAGAGAACGCAGAAAAGAGAAAACGCCACCGATTACGCGGATTACACCAATTAAGGGCAGACCGGCGCGAAGAGGACCTCCGGCTTGACATCAGCCGCCGGCCCCCAGAATCGCACCCGTTACCCTTCCTTCGTCTCGCCCCTGAGGCGCATGAGCACGTTGAAGTCCTCCAGGCTCGTGACGTCGCCGATGACCTGACCGCCGCCCGCGATTTCCTTGAGCAACCGCCGCATGATCTTGCCGCTTCGCGTCTTCGGCAGGCCCTCGGCAAAGCGGACGTCGTCCGGCCTGGCGATAGCCCCGATCGCCTGGGCCACGTGTTGCCGGAGCCGGTCGCCCAACTCGGGGCCCGGGTGTTCACCTTGTTTTAAAGTGACAAACGCGACGACCGCCTGACCCTTGAGTTCGTCCGGCCGGCCCACGACGGCGGCTTCCGCCACGGCCGGATGGCTCACCAGCGCACTCTCAATTTCCGAGGTGCCCAGGCGGTGCCCGGCGACATTGAGCACGTCATCGATTCGGCCTACGATCCAGAAATAACCGTCCTTGTCGCGGCGGGCGCCGTCACCGGAGAAGTACATCCCCTTGATTTCGCTCCAGTACTGCTTGCGATACCGTTTTTTATCGCCCCAGATGGTGCGCAGCATGGAAGGCCACGGTTTACGGATGACCAGCTTACCGCCGACGTTCGGCGGGACCTCGTTACCCTGATCATCGACGACGGCTGCATCCACGCCGAAGAAAGGGAGCGTCGCCGTACCGGGCTTGAGCGGGGTTGCGCCGGGCACGGGCGAGATCATGATCATACCCGTCTCCGTTTGCCACCAGGTATCGACGATCGGGCAACGGCTGCCGCCGATGACGGTGTAATACCACATCCATGCCTCCGGGTTGATCGGTTCGCCCACGGTGCCTATAACGCGCAGTGATGAAAGATCATGCCGGTTCGGAAATTCGTCACCCCAGCGGATGAACGCGCGAATGGCCGTGGGAGCGGTGTAGAAGATCGTCACCCCGTACTCTTCGATCAACCTCCAAAAACGATCCTGCTCGGGCCAGTTCGGCGCCCCTTCATACATCAGCACGGTCGCCCCGTTACAGAGCGGTCCGTAAACGATGTAGCTGTGGCCGGTGATCCAACCGATGTCCGCGGTGCACCAGTAGATGTCTTCCTCGCGCAGGTCGAACACGTACTTGGTCGTGGCCGCCGTACCCAGCAGGTAGCCGGCCGTGGTGTGCAGAATCCCTTTGGGCTTGCCGGTGGAACCGCTGGTATAAAGAATGAAAAGCGGGTGCTCGGCATCCAGTTCTTCCGCCGGGCAATCAGCCTTAACGTACTCCATCTCCCGGTGCCACCAGACATCGCGTCCCTCTTTGATCGAGATCTCGTTGTGAGCGCGACGGAACACGATGACTTTTTCGATCTGCTCGTTGTCTTTCAGCGCCTCGTCCACGTTGCGTTTGAGCGGGATGACGCCGCCGCGCCGGTAACCGCCATCGGCCGTCACCACCAGCCGCGCCTGACTGTCGTTGATGCGGTCCTTGATGGCTTCCGCACTGAACCCGCCGAAAACGACGGAATGGACGGCCCCGATCCGCGCGCACGCCAGCATCGCGATCACGGCTTCGGGGCACATCGGCATGTAGATGATGACGCGGTCGCCTTTCTGGATGCGGTGGCGTTTGAGGACATTAGCGAATTTGCAGACTTCCCGATGCAATTGCTGGTAGGTCAACGTCCGCTTTTCCCCCGGCTCGCCCTCCCAGATAAGGGCCGCTTTGTTCCGGCGGGCGCCGGTGAGGTGGCGGTCGAGACAATTTTCAGACGCGTTCAGCTTGCCGCCGGCGAACCATTGCGCGTACGGCTCGTTCCACGCGAGCACCGTTTTCCATTTCTTACGCCACACGAGCGTTTCGGCGGCCTGCTGGGCCCAAAATCTTTCGGGACTCTTGACCGACTTGCGATAAAGCTCCTGGTACTCTTCCAGGCTGGAAATATGGGCCGTTTTTGCGAAAACCTTGCTCGGCTTGAAGACACGATTTTCGACGAGGTGCGATTCGATGTTGTTGCTCATGGGGCGAACGAAGGATCCGGAGGATCAGATGATTGAGGGTCCAATGATTAAGGGTCCGGTGGTTTGATGATTGGACGAACGCTGATCATTGCCTCTGGCACCCGGGAAGAAAGAGCGTTCGGCCTCATTTCAAAATGGACGACGACCAGCAAAGGATATTGCCGGACCGGTTCATCATCGAGCAGGACTCAGAGGGCGGCTTCGCCGCGTTCCTCGGTCCGGATACGAACCGCCTCCTCGATCGGAAGGACGAACACCTTGCCGTCCCCGATTTTGCCGGTTCGCGCCGCCTCGACGATGGAGTACACGGCCCGTTCCACGCGATCGTCCGGAACGACGATCTCAAACTTTACTTTCGGAAGAAAATCAACGGTGTACTCGCTCCCGCGGTAAATTTCCGTATGGCCTTTCTGGCGCCCGAACCCTTTCACTTCACTGACGGTCATCCCCTCGATCCCGATTTCAGTCAAGGCCTCCTTCACGTCTTCCATTTTGAAAGGTTTAACGATAGCCTCGATTTTCTTCATACCTGACGCACTTTCAAACAGGGCTTGACAAAAGGCAAGGCGAACAGCCGCGACTGAGTGGAATGCCACAAATGAAGAGGGCAGACGCCGTCGTGAGGTGTCTTCTCAGTCTGTGTGGTCTACGGATCCGCCGCCCCCGCGGGTGATTTGTGGTGGCCGCATGCAAGGGTGGGCGGCGGATGATCGTCTTTATCGGTGGATGCGCCGTGGTCGCCGTGATTCGCCGTGTGAACCTCTTACGCCGTGCCCGCCGTGCCCGCCGTGTGACGTTCCTCGGCGAGGCGGGCGATGACGTCCGGCAAGAGGGCGTGCTCCGCGGCTTGGATCCGCGCGTGCAGGCTGGCCGGGGTGTCACCGGGGAGAACCCGCACCTGGCGCTGGGCGATGATCTCACCGGTGTCCATGCCCGCGTCGACATGATGGACCGTGCAACCGGTCAAGGTCTCTCCGGCGGCCAGGGCCTGCTTCCAGGCTTCCAGCCCGGGATATTTCGGCAACAACGAAGGGTGCACGTTGATGATCCGGCGTGGAAAGGCCTGCAGCAGGGGAGCTTTAACCAGACGCATGAAACCGGCCAGGACCACCAGTTCGACGCCGGCCTCCTGCAGCCGTCTCACCACCTCCGCTTCAATTTCCGGTTCGAGCTTCGTCCGGAACTTTCCCGGTCGCACGCAGAGGGCCGGCACCCGGAAGTCGTGGGCCAGCTTAAGAATACCGGCGTCCGGCACGTCCGAGATCACGAGGCTGACCCGGGCGTTTAACCGGCCGGCCTGAATACGGTCCATAATGGCGTGAAAATTCGAACCCTTGCCGGAACCCAGCACGCCTAAAATCAGCGGAGTTTTCATCCCCCGCCCATCTTCTGCAGAATGCCTGTGGTCGAGAAGCCGGGCACCATCGGGATGAGCTCCACGCGCGCACCGAGGCGCTGGACAACGGCCAGCTCTTCACGGTTCAGCGTCTCCAGCGTGTAATCGCCGCCTTTGACGTAAACGTCCGGGCGTACCTCGGCTAATAAGGTCGTGACCCTCGGCTCGTCGAAAATCACCACATGATCGACCGCGCACAGCGCGGCCAGCACCTCCGCCCGGGCTGCCTCCGGATTCAGCGGGCGCTTCGGCCCTTTGAGCTGGCGGACCGAGTCATCGCCGTTGAGGCCGACCACCAGGACATCGCCTCGCCCGCGAGCGGCCTGCAGGTATCGAACGTGACCGACGTGAAGCAAGTCGAAGCAGCCATTGGTGAACACGAGGGTTTGGCCGGCGTGCGCTTCACGAATCGCCGCAGCTTCAGCCCGAGAAATTATTTTTGGGAGCGCTTTGATGCTTTTCAATTAGGGTTGTGACACCAATTTAGCAACCTAACTCTTAATAACCTCTCTAGCACTCTTTGAGTTCCATGACCGATCCACGATTCGATGCTCTCGCCGAAGTTTTGACCGGGTTTTCGACGTCGCTACAACCTGACGAGCACGTTTTGATCGAAGCGTTCGACGTGCCGGCCGAAATCGTGATCGCGCTGATTCGGCACGCCAGAAAACGCGGGGCGATCCCCCACGTCCAACTCCAGAATAACCGGATCCGGCGTGAACTGCTGCTGGGGGCCCGGTCCGAACAGTACGAAGCGCTGGCGGACTACGAGCTGAAGCGGATGGAAAAGATGGACGCCTACATCGCCCTGCGCGGCAGCCACAACATCACGGAGGAGTCGGACGTGCCGACCGACCGGTTGCTGCTCGCCGCCAAGCTGTTAAAACCGGTGCTGGACCGGCGGGTTAACCAAACGAAGTGGGTTGTCCTGCGATGGCCGACGCCTTCCATGGCCCAAATGGCGGAGATGAGCACCGAGGCCTTTGAAGACTTTTACTTCAGCGTCTGCACCCTGGATTACCAACGCATGGAGCCGGGAATGAAGGCGCTCAAGGCTCTGATGAATCAAACCGACGAGGTCAGGATCCGCGGCGCCGGCACGGACCTCCGGTTCAGCATAAAAGGCATCCCGAGCATTACCTGCGGCGGGCTGCACAACATTCCGGACGGCGAAGTTTTCACCGCGCCGGTAAGGGATTCAGTTGAAGGCACGCTGCAATACAATGCGCCGACGGTGTATCAGGGCACCGCTTTCGACGGGGTAAAGCTCACGTTTAAAGCGGGCAAAGTGATTGAAGCGGCGTCAAACCAGACCGAGAAACTGAACGCCATTCTCGATTCCGATGAGGGTGCGCGTTACATCGGCGAGTTTGCCTTGGGATTTAACCCGTACATCCTGCATCCGATGCGCGACATCCTTTTCGACGAAAAGATTTCGGGATCATTCCACTTCACGCCCGGTCAGGCCTACGAGCGGGCCGATAACGGCAACCGCAGCCAGGTGCATTGGGACCTGGTCTGCATCCAACGGCCGGACTTCGGCGGTGGCGAAATCTGGTTCGACGGTACGCTGGTGCGCAAAGATGGCCGGTTTGTCGTCCCCGGGCCGGATGCGCTTAACCCGGAGCACCTGACCGGCAACGAGTAATGGGTGGCGCGTAGCGCGTTACGGGTTCGGCAGCAGGCGGTTAAACACCGGGTGGTCCTCGAGGGCGGGGTGGTTCTTGACCAGGTCTGCACGCAGCCCGCCTTCGAACCAGTGCAGCCGTTCCTCAAAAGAGGCCAATGGGATCTGGATCTGGCCGGGCGCGTAGCTGGCCGTGATCACCACGTCCGCCTCGCGTCGCGCAAAGGTGAGCGTGGCTTCTGACTCGGTGAATTCAAATTGCGAATGGGTTGCACCGCCTTTGAGGTGGTTGAGGATTTCCCGCACGCTGACGACGAAGTCGATCAGCGGTACCCACCCCCAACGGGCGCTGAAGTCGTTGGGCGGCACCGCCAGGATCAGGTCGCCTAACGCTACGCGGAACCGGAAGTCGACTTCCGTAGCGTTCGCAAGGTCGTCGGGATCACGGAATTCTTCGAGGTACGTCACCAACCGGTAGCTCAGGTTTAGCATGATCGTCTAATCGTCGGGCTATCAAAAAGGAAATGCGGTGATCACGGTGTGGTCCGGGGCGACCACCACGCGAAGGCGCGAGGCCGGTTCACCCTGAATGTTGACGCCGATCGGCCGGCCAAAATCGTATTCGAAAACCACCCCGGGCCGCCCATGAGAATTGACCCGGACCCGGCCTTTCGCGACGGCCTCGTCGATCAGGTCACGAAGATCCCGCACCGTGATGCCATCGGCAAATTTGCCGGCACCGGGTGCATCGCTGTCGGGCCAATGCCGCTCCTGGATGTGCCGAAGCCCGCGTTCGGTCAGGATGGCCGTCCGGTCCACGTACCGGGCATCGCGAGCGGCCCAAAAATCGCGGGCCGTCCCGATCGTGACCGGCCACGGGGTAAATCCAAACACACACAGCAAAAAGGATAGAACCAGGAAAGGTCTGACCATAGTCATCTGGAAAGGTACACCGGCCCCTGATGATGGATTTCAACGATGCGGCCTTCAGGCCTGGCCGCGCAGCGAGCGGATCGCCCGAACCGGGTCCGGCGCGCGGAAGATGTTGGTTCCGGCCACCATGACGTTGGCCCCGTGGCCTTGGGCAACCGCAGCCGTCTGGGGGTTGATCCCGCCGTCGACCTGAATGTGGAAATCCAACTTGCGGTCGGAACGGATTTGGTCTGCGCGTTCGACCTTGGCCATCGTTCCCGGCAGAAACGCCTGGCCACCGAATCCCGGGTTTACCGTCATGACCAGCAGCAGATCGATCTGGTCGAGGTAGGGCTCGACGCGGCCGAAGTCAGTGGGCGGGCTGATCGCCAGCCCGGCCGTACAGCCTTCTGCCCGGATCGCTTTGAGCGTCGCGGCAACGTCGTAGGAGGGTTCGATATGAATCGTGACGTTCTCAACGTGGGGCGTAAACCGGGGGAAGAAATGGTCCGGACGCTCGATCATCAGGTGTGCGTCCAAGGGAACCCCGGCGATCCTCGCGATCGATTCCACGACGGCGGGGCCAAACGAAAGGTTATCGACGAAGTGCCCGTCCATTATATCGAGGTGCAGCCAGTCAGCGCCGGCACGTTCGATCCGGGTGCACTCGTCAGCAATACGCAAAAAATCGCAGGCGAGCACCGAGGGCGCGATGATCACAGGTTTTCTATTCATGGTCCTCCTCCAAATTAGGCCGTTAGCCGAAAATACCTGCTGAAATGACGGAAGTCGCTTCCGGGGCAAGCCCCCGCTCATTTCGGAGCGTATTTTACCAGGCTTTATATCTCTTCCAGCGATGGACGGATTGCTCGATTTTTCAAGCGATACATTTTTCATGGGGGAAGCTTTGCGCCAGGCCCGTAAGGCCGCCGCACGGGACGAGGTGCCGGTCGGTGCCGTGCTGGTCCGAAACGGCGAGGTGATCGCGCGCGCCTGGAACCAGGTCGAAATGCTGCGGGACGCCACCGCCCACGCGGAAATGCTTGCCATTACCCAGGCGGAAAACGCCCTCGGCGACTGGCGACTGAGCGACTGCGACCTTTTCGTGACCAAGGAGCCGTGCCCCATGTGTGCGGGCGCATTGGTCCTGGCTCGCATCCGCCGCGTCGTCTTCGGCTGCGGCGACCCGAAAGGGGGCGCCGCGGGTGGGTTGTTGAACCTGCTGCAGATGCCTCAACTTAATCATCGTTGCGAAATCACCGCCGGCGTCCGCGAGCAGGAGTGCCGCGAACTGTTGCAGGAATTTTTTCGTGCCCGGCGCCGCGGGGAGTAACTAG
>JAFAUY010000295.1 GCA_019243005.1 Verrucomicrobiota bacterium
GTGGGCGCCGTCGGCGCAGGACTTCATCAGTTTGGGCGAGGCGCTGTCGACGTACTTGGTGACGCTGAGGTCCTGGACGTTGACTTTGCCGGCGCCGGCGCCGCCGCCGACGTGGGCCGAACCGCTGTTGCTCATCCCCCAGGACCAGGCCAGCACGTCGATTTCCTTGCCGTGCGCTTTGTCGCGGGACTCGCCGTCGACGGTGGCGATCTTCAGGAACATGTCTACTGCCATAAGCTACGTTCTTCCTTTCCTTCTGCTGCTGAGTTAAGTGCGCCGTTTATGGTTGCTTGGGTAAGACACTCCGGACCCGGTGAGGTCGCCGGCGGCGCCCACCGGCGACCCCGCACGGGCCGGAGAAATGGTAACCTGGCAAGTTACTTGCCGCCTTTAACGGACGGAAGCTTCGAGACGAGGCGCAGCGAAACGGTGAGACCTTCGAGCTGGTAGTGCGGCCGAAGGTAGAACTTGGAGGAATAATAGCCCGGGTTGCCTTCCACCTCAGAGACCTCAACGTGCGCATCCGCGAGCGGCCGCAGCGCCTTCTGGCTTTCTGAAGCCGTGCTGCCGTCGACGCAGTATTTCCTGATCCAATCGTTCAGCCAGCGCTCCATGTCCGAGCGTTCCTTGAACGAACCGATCTTGTCTCGCACCATGCACTTCAGGTAGTGCGCAAAACGGCAGGTGGCGAAAAGGTAAGGCAGACGAGCCGCGAGGTTTGCGTTCGCCGTTGCGTCCGGATCGTCGTAGGCGGCCGGCTTTTGCAGCGACTGCGCTCCGATAAACACGGCGTAATCGGTGTTCTTGTAGTGAGAGAGCGGCATGAACCCGTTTTTGGCAAGTTCCGCCTCCCTCCGGTCGGTGATGGCGATTTCGGTGGGGCACTTCATGTCGACGCCGCCGTCATCGGTCGGGAACGTGTGGACGGGTAAACCTTCCACCATGCCCCCGCTTTCCGTGCCGCGGATCTGCGCGCACCAGCCGAACAGCTTGAAGGCGCGGGTGATGTTGGTGCCCATCGCGTACGCCGAGTTCGACCAGGCATACTTGTTGTGGTCGGCGCCTTCGGTGTCTTCCTCGAACGCGAATTCGTCAACCGGGTTGGTCCGCGCACCATACGGCATCCGCGACAGGAAACGGGGCATCGCCAGGCCGATGTACCGGGAATCCTCGGAATCGCGCAGCGAACGCCAGGCCGCGTATTCCGGGGTCTGAAAGATCTTGGTGAGATCGCGCGGATCGCTCAGCTCCCGCCAGGTATCCATGTTCATTACCGTCGGCGCGGCCCCCGCAATGAAAGGAGCGTGTGCCGCCGCCGCGATCTGCGCCATGCCGGCGAGCAACTCGACGTCCGGAGGGCTATGGTCGAAAAAGTAATCCCCGAGCAGACACCCGTACGGCTGGCCGCCGGGCGATCCGTATTCATCCTCGTAGACCCGCTTGAAGATCGGGCTTTGATCCCAGGCAGTCCCTTTATATTTTTTCAAGGTCCTGCCGAGGTCCTTTTTGGAGATGTTCATCACCCGGATCTTGAGCATCTCGTCGGTCTCGGTGTTGCTTACCAGGTGGTACAGCCCGCGCCAGGTGCCCTCGAGTTGTTTGAAATCCTCGTGGTGAATGATCCGGTTGACCTGTTCCGCAAGTTTCCGGTCCAATTCGGCGATCAGCGACTGGATGGTCACCAGCACGTCATCGGATAGGATGACCGCGCTGCCCAGCGCCTGTTCCGCCAGGGTTTTGACGGCCTCTTGAACGGCCGTTTTTGCCTGCTCGGTCTTCGGCTTGAATTCCTGGTTCAGCAGCGCCTCGAGTTCGGTCGGCTCCAGCGTGGCCGTCGTGGCCGCAGCCGCTCCGGCCTGTGGGTTCAAGTTTTCTTGGGCCATAAGATCAGATTCCGGTTAGTTAGGCTTGCCCTCCTGCAGGAGCACCGGCCGGCTTGGGCGCCGAAGCCAACGCGTTCAGGAGCGCCGGATCGGCCAGAAGCTTGCGAACCAGGTCTTCGGCCCCGGTCTTGCCGTCCATGTACGTGATCAGGTTGCTCAGTTGGCTGCGGGCGGTGAGTAATTTGTTGAGTGCTTCCACCTTTCGGGCCACCGCACCGGGCGAAAAGTCGTCCAGGCTCTCAAAGGTCAGGTCGATGCTGAGGTTACCCTGGCCCGTCAACGTGTTCGGAACGCTAAAGGCGACGCGCGGTTTAGCCGCTTTGAGCCGGTCATCGAAATTATCGATATCAATCTCGAGAAACTTGCGGTCTGCAACCGGCGCCAGAGGATCAGCCGGTTTGCCGGACAGATCCGCCATCACGCCCATCACGAAAGGAATTTCGATCTTTTTTTGCGCCCCGTAGAGTTCCACGTCGTACTCGATCTGCACGCGCGGCGCCCGGTTCCGGGCGATGAATTTCTGACTACTAGCTTTCGGCATACCGTGAATTTATTGGGTTAGCGGCCGGAATGCGCCTACCCGATTGGGGGGGGCGCGAGAAGGCAAATCGTAAGATCGATTGGGTTGGATGCCGACCGACCCTCGGGATCGCCTGGCACGCTGGGGTTGTCACATAGGAATAAGTGTGTGCTGCTAAGCGCCGATCAGGCGTTCCCCGGGCTAGCGGAGGACGGGGACATCTAATCAAAAGAAAAAATCAAAACCTTTGAAACGTGTCAATGCGATTTCGTAACGGGCCTCCGTCCGGCGCTTCGAGTCCGAACGCCGCGCTCATTCCGGCGTGGGTTCCGGTTCACCCGTGATGGTCCGGATCTGAGTGGCCGAATCCGGCGTCAGGTCCGCAATGATCTGCATAAAATCCATGGCCGCCAGCCGGGCCGCCCGCTTCAGGATCAACGGGACCGGGCTGGACGGTTCGTATTTTGCATAGTATTGGGAAATTCTGTCCAGTAAGCGCAAAACTTCCTCACGCGATCGGATCTCGCCGGTTACGCTGAACGCCCCCGGAACCTCTGCCACGGCCACCGCCGGCCCGCCGATCTCGCCTGCAGCGATGGCGGTTTCGGCCATCGCCGCGGCAGCGCCGGCCGCCTCGAAGTAGGGCGCGATGCGCTTCTGCACGGCCGTCAGTTCCGAACTGAGCGCCGACAGGTCGGGGGCGTTGCTTGCGCCGACAATGTTGGTGAGATAATCGTCGAGTTCTTTCACCAGCGCCAGCGCCGCCGTCACCGCGTAGTAATTCTGCGCCAAAAACTCCGGGCTCGTGTCGCGAAAGGCCGCCTCGACCTGCGCCGGGGTACGCTGCTCGGCGCCCCCCGCGGCCGGGGCGCCCGACTCTGCCCGCAGCAGATCGGCCAAGGTGAGCCGGCCCATCTGCATGGAATCAGTCAGGGGCGCCGCCCGAAGCCGCTCCAGCACCCGGTAGGGGTCGCCGTACGTCCCGACCGGTGTCGTCAGCGACGCCACGATGTTCATCCGTTGCAGCGGATCGTTGTCGTCCGCCGGATCCAGCTGCGGATGCACCGCGGCCCAATACGTCTCCAGCAGGCCCGCCATCAGACCGATTCCCCGCTGGAAACCTGGCAGCCCTTCAAGTTCCAGCCACGCCACCGTCAGCGTGAGCGCAACCCGTAAGTCTTTTGACCGCGAAAAGAGTTCCAATCCATCCTTCGCCACCTGCTTCCACTCCGGCGGCTCCGCGGCGGAAAACTGAGTTTCCGGCTTCCCGCGAGCCGAGTTTTCGAGTTCCTGGAGGGCAACATCGTACGAAAGGTCTTCTCCGCACGGCGCGTCCTCCGAGATGGGTTGCAGCAATTCCTCAACGGAGATCATGGGCAAAGGTAAGGTTGCCTGACTAAAAGATCTATTTTGGCTTGTCCAGAGTGAAGTGAAAAGCTCACCGTGCAGCCGTATGGAGGAGCTGACCGGTCCAACCGACGCCTACAACGAAGTGCTCTACCCCGCGCACTGCATCCCGCAGGCCCATCCGAATCGCCTCGCCACGATCGCTTACTTGCGCGGGCTCAACCCGGCGTCGCTCGACCGGTGCAGGATCTTGGAACTCGGCTGTAACTTCGGCATCAACCTCGCCGCCCTGGCCGGCGAATTTCCGGACAGCGAGTTCGTCGGGGTCGATCTGGCCGGCATCCCAATCTCCGCCGGAAAGGAATTCGCTGCCGGGTTGGGACTCCGGAACCTTTACCTGCATGCGCGCGACCTTGTAACGATCACCCGGGCCGAGTTCGGCCGGTTCGATTACCTCATCGCCCATGGCCTCTATTCATGGGTGCCCGCCCCGGTCCGGGTTCGCATCCTTGAAATCTGCCAGGAGTTGCTGGCGCCGGACGGGGTGGCCTACATCAGTTACAATGCCTACCCGGGAAATCATCTGCGCGAGTTAGTTCGCGGCATGATGCGCTTTCACACCGCCCAATTCAGCAACCCGGTTGACCGCGTCGGGCAGGCCCGGGGCCTGCTCAAATTGGTGGCCGGCGCCCGCCGGGAGCCGGATTATTACCACACCGCGGTAAAGCATCAGTTCGAACGCTTGTTGAAGGTTGCTGATCCCGTCGTGTTCCACGATGACCTGAGCGACCAAAACCAATCTTTCTATTTTTATGAGTTCGTGTCCGACGCGGCCCGTTACGGGTTGCGTTACCTCGGCGAAGCCGGCGCAAACGAACTTACGTCGCAGGAATACGATGCGAGCGTCTTCCAGATGTTGGAAAACCTGGGCCACGCGAGCGAGGTGGTCCGAGAGCAGTATAAAGATTTCGTGCGGGGATGCGCCTTTCGCAAGACGCTGTTGTGCCGTGAAGAAAAATCGATCGCCCCGGCACCGCTGACCGAACGTATACCCCATCTCCTGGCGATGTGCGATGCGACCCTGGCGGAACAACGCGACACGGGCCAGGGGCGCGTTTCGGTGTTCCGGCGACGGGACGGCGGCGTGGTGGAGACGGCGCATCCGCTGATCAGCGCCGCGCTGGCGGTGCTCTGCTCGGAATGGCCTGGCTCAGTGAGCGTTCCTACCCTGCTGCATCG
Organism: Verrucomicrobiota bacterium; assembly: GCA_019243005.1. Lineage (GTDB taxonomy): Bacteria > Verrucomicrobiota > Verrucomicrobiia > Chthoniobacterales > JAFAMB01 > JAFBAP01. The sequence continues at coordinate 4,990 of JAFAUY010000295.1, forward strand.
AGCGGTGGCCGGGTTGGCCGGTGCGCCAGGCAACGGAGGCGAAGCCATGGCGGCAGAAGAAACGTTGTCCGCAGCCCTCCTGCACGCGTATCGGACAGGTTTTCTCACCCTGCACCTTCATCCGTATCGCGTCGTCAACCGGGCGGGTGAACGGCCGGCGGTCAGCCGGCTGGTCCGCCACCAGCTTGAGCGAGGCGATCTGGCCACCAACCAGTTGCACGCCTCCATCCGCTTCCCGGATCCTCTGAGTCGCCGCTTGGTGCAACTGCTGGACGGGACCCGCGACCGGCAGGCGCTCATCGCCGAGTTGACCCGTGTGGTCCTGCAGGGTGAAGCGGACCTCTTCGAAAACCAGGTCCGGCTCACCGCACCGGACACGGTGCAGGCCGTGTTGGCAAAACGGGTAGAAGACGGGCTGGCCTCCCTTGCGCGCGAAGCGATGTTAGTCGGCTACACAGATTAAGGTGACACGGCGAGAAGCGGAACGCCGAGTCCCACTCGGCACCCGGCCCTCAACCACCGATTTCCACCGTCGGCAGACCCATGATGATCACGCCGCCGTGTGCGGTTTGATCACCGATGCGGGCGGCCGGCAGCCCGCCGATCAGCACGGAGGTTGACCCTTTGACGATGACGTCCGGCGGGCCCACGCAGGTGCACATGTTGGTGACCACCGCCGCAGGCTGGCCGCCGATCAAAACCGTGGGAACTCCCGGCGGCAATATCGGGCCGCCCACATGGGGTATCGGCGGCACGCCGGGCGTCACCATCGGGCAGGTGTGCATGTCACCGACTCGAGCAGCGGGAGGCATGTCTTTTTTTACTCTTTTAAACTGGCCATACAAGGCCAATTGAGTGTCGAGTAGCTTCCGGCGTTCGGCGCGGCATCCTGAGGGCCACATGCCGCTGCCGCTGTCAAGGCCGGGATTCGGAGGTATCAATATCTGCTCGCCGTGGCGCCGGGTGATTCTTTTTCGCTGTGTCCGCGCGGTGACGCCGCGCCCGCCGTGTGACCGTGTTCCACCGTGATCACCGTGTGAACTCCTCCGCAGTGCCCGCCATGTGACCGTGACGCCGGTGCCGTCACGCCGCCAGGGCGGGGAAGGTGCCTGGGAAAGCGCTTTTTTCGGTTGTGATCCCGTGGCACATGAAATGCTCCTAATTCACCGCGCTTTGCTGTGCAACGCTTCGCTTTCGGGAACGAGAGCGTAACCGAGGAAAAAATATCAGACTTACCAAGCCACAACACCCCTTCACCTTCAAAATCTCCTTCGAGTCGCCCCCGGGATT
>JAFAUY010000085.1 GCA_019243005.1 Verrucomicrobiota bacterium
TGATCAGGACCCCGCCCAGAGACCAGAGGAGCGCGCTGAGAACCAGCAGCAGGACCGGACGATTAGGCCACACGGCGGGCACAGCGGATTTGGCGGCCACAGCGTGGCCGAACTCCGGACCTGCCCGCTGCCTGCCACGCGTTACCCGTTACCGTTCCTTCATACCGCCTTGAAGCAGAGCGTCGCGTTATGGCCGCCGAACCCGAACGAATTGTTCAGCGCCACTCGCACCCGTTGCTCACGAGCGACGTGGGGCACGTAGTCGAGGTCACAGTCCGGGCTGGGGTTATCCAAATTGATGGTAGGAGGTACGACGCCGTGCTTGATGGCAAGAGCGCAGATGGCGCTTTCGATGCCGCCGGCGCCCCCCAGGAGATGGCCCGTCATCGACTTGGTTGAGCTCACCAGCAGCCCCCGTTTGGCGTGTTCACCCGCGTAAAGCTTGATGGCATTGGTTTCGCAAAGGTCCCCGACCGGCGTCGAGGTCGCATGGGCATTGATGTAGTCGACCTGGTCCGGATTAACTCCGGCGTAATCCGAAGCGGCTTTCATCCCGCGGGCCACCGTTGTTCCCTCGGGCCGGGGAGCCGTCATATGGTAAGCGTCACAGGTCAGCCCGTAGCCGGCGAGTTCGCAGTAAATCTGTGCCCCGCGGGCTTTCGCGTGCTCATATTCTTCTACGACCAGGACGCCGCCGCCTTCGCCCATGACGAACCCGTCGCGATCCCGGTCGAACGGCCGTGAGGCTTTTTCCGGTTCGTCGTTTCGCGTGCTCATTGCGCGCATCGAACAGAATCCGGCGATGCCGAGGGGACAAACCACCGCCTCGCAACCTCCGGCCAGGAAAAGGTCGGCTTCACCGTAGCGGATCATCCGCCAGGCCTCACCGATGGTGTTGGCGGCGGTGGCGCACGCGGTGACGATGGCAAAGTTGGGGCCTTCAAAGCCGTATTCCATCGCGATGAGGCCGCTGCCCATGTTCACGATCATCATCGGCACCATGAAGGGAGAGACCCGGGAAGCGCCTTTATTCATCAGCACCGTGTGCTGATCCTCCAGCGAGCGTAAGCCGCCGATGCCGCTTCCGACCAGCACGCCGCATCGCGACTTGTCCACCCGGTCCAGGTCGAGTCCGCTATCGGCCAGCGCCTTTTTGGCGCAAGCCAGCGCAAATTGGGAAAACCGGTCGGTACGCCGCACGTCCTTGGGGTTGCGCAGGTATTCGCCCGGATCAAAATCCGTCACTTCACCGGCGATCCGGCAGTCGAAGCTGGACGCATCGAACTGAGTAATCCGTTTAATGCCGCTCCGCCCCTCGACCAGGTTATTCCAGAAGGTCTTCGGGTCGTTGCCGACGGGCGAGAACACGCCCATGCCGGTTACCACTACTCGTCGATAGCTCATGAGTCCTAGATTACCGGGTACGCACCATTTTCACGTTACGCAAACCCATATTAAGAGTTTCGCGATCCCATTCCGACCATTTGCACCTGTTGGAAGAGCTTGCCCTCGGTGCGGATCGAGGGGGCGATGATGATTTCGGTTTCCTGGAACTCCCGCAGGGTGGCAGCTCCCACGTTGCCCATGCAGGTGGTGATTGCTCCCACGAGGTTCTGGCTGCCGTCATCCACCTCAGCCGGGCCGAAAAGGATTTGTTTTAAGGGACCGGTCGTCCCGACGCGGATCCGGGTGCCCCGGGGAAGGTTGGCGTGCGGTGTGGCCATGCCCCAATGGTAGCCCTTGCCGGGCGCTTCCACCGCCTTGGCAAACGCGCTTCCGATCATCACGGCATCCGCACCGCAGGCCAGGGCTTTGCAAACGTCGCCGCCCTTGCTCATGCCGCCGTCCGTGATGATCGGCACGTAGCGGCCGGTCTTTTTGTAGAATTGGTCGCGGGCGGCGGCGCAGTCGACCGTCGCCGTCACCTGGGGAACGCCGAGTCCCAGCACCCCACGCGACGTACAGGCTGCACCGGGGCCGACACCCACCAACACCCCGGCGACGCCGCAATCCATTATTTCCAGGGTCACGTCGTAACCGACGGTATTACCGACGATGACGGGGCAGGTCATCTCGGAGCAGAAGCGTTTCAAATCAAGCGACTTATATTCGGAAGAGATGTGACGGACGGTCGAAACCGTGCTTTGCACGACAAACACGTCCACCCCGGCTTCCTGAGCGATGTGACCGTAGTTCTCGGCTTGCTGCGGAATGGAGCTCACGGCGGCGACCGCGCCCGCATCTTTAATCTGCTTGATGCGCGCGGCGATCAACTCCGGTTGTACGGGTTCCTGGTAAACCTTTTGCAGCAGCGCCGTGACGTTCTCCTTGTCAGCTTCCAGGACCTTAAGCAAAACTTCTTCCGGGTTTTTGTAGCGGGTCTGCACCCCCTCAAGGTTCAGCACCGCCAGGCCGCCGAGCCTCCCCATCTCGATCGCAAACTTGACATCGACCACGCCGTCCATGGCGCTTGCGAGGATTGGGATGGCGAGCTTCAGGGCTCCGCCGTCTGCCCTCGGAATGGTAAACGTAATGTCGACTTCACGCGGGTTGATGGTGACGTTTCCAGGCACCAACGCGATCTC
>JAFAUY010000182.1 GCA_019243005.1 Verrucomicrobiota bacterium
GGCAGATCGGGGGCGTGCTCCTCGGGGTGCTGCTCCTGGCACTAGTCCAAAACGCGATCAACCTGCTCAACGTGCCGCCTAACTACGACTACGTCGTCAGCGGCCTGGTGATTGCGGCAGCGGCCTCCCTCGACGTGGCCCGGCGCAGCTTTGCAGAAGCGGGACTCCGCCGGCGCTCGACTCTGCGGAAAGATGAGACCCTCCCTCAACGGAAGGGCGCTGAGCCGGCCCCAACCACGACCCCACCGACGCGAACGGCGTAAATCGGAATGCAAAGCCACATCAACCCCCAAGAACAATCCATGAAAACCAGCCAAACCAATTTACCATCACCATCCGGCAATCCAGACAGCCTCAGCAATTGGCCGCCAAGCGTACCATCGCCGAGCGAAGCCCACCGTATGCCTGTGAGCAGAGGTGGCACGACTCGCCGTACGTTCCTTTCGAGGGGTGCCGGCCTGGCCTTAGCCGTAATGGTATTCGCTGGCGCGGCCGGCATTTCCAGGGCAGCGGTAAGCGCCGAAGGGAGCGCCCGTGGAAAACGGGTCGGCTACATCACATTTGGCCTGCAATTCGAGTATCAGGTCGCCATGGTGGAGGGAATCAAGAAGAAGGCGGCTGATGCCGGTCTTGTCCTGCAGATAGTCGACGGCAAGGGTGACCCAAACCTGCAAGTGACCGAGGTGCTCGATGCGGTAACCAAACAGCCCGACGCGCTGCTGGTCAATCCTGTCGACGCGAAGCTTATCGTGGCCGGGGTGAAGCGTGCCAACGAAGCCAATATTCCGGTTTTCATCATGGAGAATCCTCCGCCGGAAGGGAAATACCTGGGCTTTGTCGATTTCAACAACGAAGGTGGCGGTGCGATGGGCGCCGACGAACTGGCGAAGCTGATCGGTGAAAAGGGGGTCGTGCTCGAGACCCGCGGCTCGATCGGTTCCGACCAGGCACAACTGCGTCACAAGGGCTTCGTAGACCGGATAAAGGAAAAATACCCCAATATTGAAGTGCGTTCCCTGAACACGGAATGGGTCGCCGACAACGCCTACAAGATGGTGCTCGACGCGTTCACTCAGAACCCCAACATCAAGGGGGTTTTCAGCCACAACGACGAAATGGTGCGTGGGGTGGTGTCAGCCTTGCGCCAGATCAATAAGCTTGTCCCGGCTGGAAAAGAGGGTCACGTCGCCGTGGTCGGCCTTGACGGCACCCCGCTCGCCCTTGATCGCATCCGCCAGGGGACCCAGGACGCATCGGTCGGCCAGGATCCCTATGCGATGGGCGGGATCATTCTGAATGACATCATCGCCTACTTCGAAGGCAAGCCGTTCAATCCGAAGGGCCAGACCGAGCCGATTCTCATCACCAAGGAAAACGTCGACGATCCCAACTTGTGGGGCAACTTCGGCCGGAAGAAGTAAGCGGAAATCCATTGCGTGAATCGGGGCGGTGCGGACCCTTGTGACCACGCCGTCTCGACTGACGCGAGCAGAAAAAAAGGAGGGTTGGATGCCACAACAACTGAGATGGGGTGTGATGAGCACCGCCGATATCGGCCGGTTACAGGTGATCCCGGCGATTCAGGGGTCAACTTGGGGCAGGGTTAAAGTTCTGGCGAGCCGTGACATTGAAAAGGCACGAAGCGTCGCGCATCAGCTTGGAATCGAGCGGACTGTCGGCAGCTACGAGGCGCTGCTCGAAGATCCCGAGGTGGATGCCGTCTACATCCCCCTTCCGAACACGCTGCACGCCGAGTGGACCATTCGCGCAGCGGCGGCCGGCAAAGCCGTTCTTTGTGAGAAGCCCCTGGCGACCTCAGCGAGCGATGCCGCGCGGCAGATCGAGGCCTGCGCCAATCACGGCGTAAGCCTCATGGAGGCGTTCATGTATCGTTTCCACCCGCAGACGCGCCGTGTGCAGGAGCTCATCGCCTCCGGGGTGATCGGACAGGTCCGCGAGGTACGCGCGCATTTGTCCGTCAACATCATGCGGGCGCTCGATCCGTCCAATATCCGCTATGATAGCCGGCTTGGGGGCGGCGCACGGCTCGATATGGGCTGCTATTCAGTAAGTGTTGCCCGCATGGCCTTCGGCAGCGAACCCCGACGCGTGCTTGGCCGGATGCAGAGTGATCCCAAGTTGGGCATCGACATCAGCACGGCCGGCCTCCTCGAGTTTCCTCAAGGTATCGCCTTGATAAGCTGCTCGTTTGCCACTGACGGAGGGGATATTTACACCGTCGTTGGAACCGACGGCTACATCGAAGTGCCGCGCGGGATCATTCCCGGCTATGGGACCCGCGCCGCGGAGGGCCTGGTCATCGTGGTCGATCCGGATGGCAACCGGCGTGAAGAGCGAATAGAACCCGCCAACCAGTACCGGCTCATGGCCGATGCGTTCGCGGAGTCCGTGCTCAACCGGCGCCCGGTTCCCCTTCCGCCGGAAGATGGGCTGAACAACATGAAGGTTCTGGACGCACTGGCGCGCTCATTAGCCAACAATACCTCGGAACCGGTTTGAGTGGCGGGTAACGGAGAGAATGCCACAAGTGCCACAAGCGGAAAAATGCAACAAATGAAGAGAGGCTGAGGCCGGCATCCCGCCAGAATACACGCTGCCCGGTCATTCCGGGAATCTGTGTCAATCTGTGGATGGTTCTCTTTTCTGCGTGTTCTGCGGATCCGCCGCCTGCGCTCTTCCGGCATGGCACTAGCTGAGGGTGTGCGGCGGATGATCGTCCCTCTTCTCGCCGTGGTCCGCCGTGGCGCCGTGTGGTTCTGTCCCGCCGTGCCCGCCGTGTGACGCCGTGGCCGCCGTGTGAGCCAGGCGTGCGAAGAATTCGAGCGCGTCGGGGTTAGCCACCGCGTAAAGGTTGGCGGCGCGCTCGAGCGGCACCCCTGCAAACATCCTTTTTACGGGCACTTCCATCTTCTTGCCGTTAAGCGTGTGGGGAATTTCCGGAACGGCGTAAATGGCGTCCGGCACATGGCGCGGAGACAATTCGGTGCGGAGTGCAGCGACGATTTTTTGCCGTAGCGCGGCGTCGAGCAGGGCGCCGGGGCGCAGGGCCACAAACAGGAGCAGCTGGCCGGTCGCGCCGGCCGTATCCAACCGGCTGGTGTCAATCACCAGCGCTTCCCCGATCTCCGGGAGGGTTTCTATCACTCGGTAAAACTCGCTGGTGCCCATCCGGACCCCGCCGCGCTTCAGCGTGGAGTCCGAACGCCCGTAAATGATGCATTGGCCATCCTCGGCGTTGATCCTGATCCAATCCCCGTGACGCCAGATTCCGGGATACACGTCAAAATACGCCTCCCGCAACCTGCGATCGTCCGGATCATTCCAGAATCCGAGCGGCATGCACGGCATCGGCCCAGTCAGCACCAGTTCGCCGACCTGATCCAGAACCGGCCGGCCATCTTCATCCCAAGCCTCCACCGGCGCGCCCAAGCCGCGACACTGCAACTGCCCGGCATAAACCGGCAACAATGGGTTACCCAGAACAAAGGCGGTACAAACATCCGTTCCGCCGCTCATCGAGCCGAGCCAGACGTCCGGTTTCACCTCCCGGTACACCCATTCGAAACCCTCCGGAGGCAGCGGCGCACCCGTTGATCCGATGCCCCGCAACTGCGCCAAGTCGAACTGCGCACCGGGCCGCAGCCCCTCCTTGCAGCACGCCATCAGAAAAGGGGCGCTGGTTCCGAAATAGTCGATTCTCTCTTCAGAAACAAATCGCCACAGGACGCTGAGGTCCGGGAACTTCGGACAGCCGTCGTAAAGGACGACGGTTGCGCCCAACGCAAGTCCGGCGATCAAAAAATTCCACATCATCCACCCCGCCGTGGTGTACCAGAAAAACCGGTCTCCGGCGGACAGGTCGAGGTGCAAGTGCAACGCCTTCAAATGTTCGAGCAGCATGCCGCCGTGCCCATGGACAATCGGTTTCGGTGCCCCGGTACTTCCGGACGAGAACAGAATCCACAGCGGATGCGCGAACGGGACCCGGTGAAACCGGAGTCCACCCTGGCTCGACCGCGCATCGGCCCACGAAATCGTGCGGGTACCGGGAACGTTCCAATCGCCCGTTACCCCGCCTTCATCGGCGGGATCCAAGGGGATCAAGAGGACGGCTTCCAGTGAAGGCAATTCCGCGACGATGCGTTCGATGGCCTGGCGTTGGTCGTGCAGCCGGCCATCGTAGCGGTAAGCCACCGCGGTCACCAGGAGTTTCGGCTGGATCTGGGTTAAACGGTCAAGCACACCGTGGCTGGAAAGTTCGACCGGCACAACCGACCAGATGGCGCCGAGGCTGGCGGCCGCGAGAAAGGCCACGAGCGTTTCCGGACGGTTGGGCAGGTACCCGGCCACGCGGTCGCCCGCTTTCACCCCGAGCGAGCGAAACCGGCCCGCGACGGTACCCACCTGTTCGCGAAGTTCACGACGGCTGAGGCGCACCGGCTGACCCTGGCTTTCCGAGCGGAAAAGGACGGCCGTCTGGTCCAGGTCGACGGGGTTTTCGTCCGCCGCAAACCTGAGCAAATGCTCCGCGTAGTTCAGCGTGGCGCCTGGAAACCAGACTGCACCCATGGCTTTATGGCCGGCCTCGAAGGCGCTGGCCGGGGGCGTGCCGAACCGAACCTGAAAATACCGGGCAAGCGTGGACCAGAAGCGGTCGGGATGGGTTACGGACCACTCGTACAGCTGATGGTAAGTCTCGAAAGTTGTGCCCTGATCGCGTGCAAGCCACCCCATAAAACGCGTCAGGTGAGCGACGTGCGTACGATCCGGCAGCCACAGCGGGGGTTGGGCCGATGACGGAGCCATAACCGGATCACATCAGCCTGAACCTTGCGCGTCAATACGCCAGCAGCTTCTGGCCGGCTCGCGACCTGCACGACGGTAAACGCATTTTGCGGCGCAATCCCGGGGTACCGGCGGGCCAGTAACGCCGTCCCGCGGCACCTGTCCCTGCGCGCGGGTTCCGTGCCCCTGCGCCGACTGCGTCCGGATTTCGACCCAAGAGGGCAAGCTAGCCGGCACAAATCGTGCTACAGTGTCCGGGAGGAATGCATATGGATACAATGCACAAGCTTCGGCCTGTGGTTGAAAACTGGTTGATTGATGTCCAGCGGCGGGGAGCGGAGCTCTATGCGCGTCATGAAAGCAGTAGCGTAGAGTACCTCTCCTTCGAAGGAAGGGACCACCTCCGCTACAGCATCGACCTGGATTATACGCTCGAGGAAATTAACCTGCAGGTCAACAACCCAGCCACGTCCTTGGTAATTCGCGAAAAGCTTGCCTTTTCGGAAGAAAACCTTCGCGCGCTGGCGAAACGGATCACGCCGTTGCGCGAAGGCTACGCTCGCATCCCGGTGAGCCTGTTGGCGCAGCTGGCAATCCTTTGCCACGCCTACCAGCGTTTGGTGGCGGACTTTGATGAAGCCAGGCATATCCATACTTCGACGCAAACCGTCGAGGAAATCGAGGGCGAGTTGCAGCGCTTTCTAACACCGGAAGAACAACGCCGAACGGATAATCCGCTGCTGACCAGCCGTATCAAACGCAACGCGACCAAAACCTGACGTTAGCGTAGGGCAAATGCGCAGATTTGATTGTGCCTGACTCTTAAGAAAGAAAAAGGCCGGCCTCACCGGGCCGGCCTTTCTCAACTCCTCGGATAAAATCTAGCTTAGAACCTGTAGCCCACGCCCAGGTTGAAGAAATGATCCATGAACGAATCGTTAGCCTGAACGTCGTAGTTGAAGTTAACCGAAACGTTGCTGATCAGGTCAAAGCTCACCCCGACCCCGCCGGTGAAGCTTTCATGGCCGAAGCGCGCACCCCGCGTCTCGAACGAGCCAAGGGCCTCGAAACCCTGGAAACTCGCATTCACGCTGTAGTACGGCTTCAGGAACTCATGTTCCCAGCCCGCCCAGAGTGTGTTGGTCAGGCGGAGTCCAAGCAGATTAAACAGGAAGACGAGCTTCCCACCCACCACGCTTCGGAGGCTGTCGGCCGTGCCGTGATGGATGTCGAGATTGGCAATCGACCCTTTTTCGACCGCACCGGAATTCCAGAGGTGATCGTACGAAACCTGGCCGAAAGGCGTGACGGCGAGGTTATCATTGATCCTTAGCTGATAGCCGAGCTCACCGTGCGTGTTGAACTCGGCCGCCTGCGGCGCACTAAACGCCTCAGTGCCGAAAACTTCGCGGTGGACATCGTTCCAGCTGTAACCGCCACCGACGATCCCGTTCACGTACAACCCCACGGGTCCCCCGTAGGTCGCATACAACTCACCGTCGACCTGCTGGGTGTGGGCGCTGCCGAGAACTTCTTTCGGGCTGATGTGCGTGTATTCGTAAGCCGCGGCCAAACCGATCGCAAGCTTCGGAAGGACCTTGTAATCGATGCCACCGATGACGCCGCCGCCGTAGAAGTCAAAGTCGCCGGCCGTACGGTCGATTCCGGCACCCCCGCCGGTGTCCAAGGTTCCCAGGTTGCCGTTGCCGGTCACCCACACGCTGAATTTCGGTTCAGCGGGCGGCGGCGGCGGCGCCACCACGGCCTTTTTACCTTCTTCGCCCTTACCCTCCTTGCCGTAACCGGTGGTGGGAGCAGGCTGAGCGTAGCCGGTCGTGGAAAACCCTTGCGTACCCAACCGGATCGCCGCCAGGTGAGCGTCGATGGTGTTGAAGAAGTTTTCCGTATTCTTGAACTCCACGAAGCGCAGCATCGTGTACTGGTTAGCGGAGAGCGAATCCAGCGCGCGAGGAAAGTTTACGATGCTGAAGTTCGGGGTACCGGCCGCTGCCGCCGCCGGAGATCCGGTCGCAATGTCGGCAAGGATGGCGTTTCTGAGGTCCACCGCTAAGGGAGACGTCGGGTCGAGAGCGACCACACCGGCCAATGGCCGTACAACCTGCAACTCATTGTAAGTGTACGGGTAGGCCAGGAAGCGGTCGATGGTAGGAATGGTGGTACTAACGGTCAGAAACGGAACCTGTGCGAAACCCGTGACCGTGGCTAGTGCGAGCAAACCGGCAGCTAAGCGGGGGGGGTTGGCTAACCGTGCGAAGATATTTCGATGTAATACTTTCATAGAGTCCTCAGCAAGGTGTAATCGGCTCTTAACGGCGCACCCGCGCCGTTAAGCAGTTTCGTGACGCCCGTTGGCCCTCGTCACGCAATGACCTTACCTTGGGACCAGGCCTGTTATCGGCAAGACTGGCGCGTAACACCACGTCTAACTGAAGGCACAACGCGGGTTTACCGGGTTCCCCCCTGCCCTATGCGTGCTGCAGCAAACTTTCGGTGCACCGCAGTAAACTATAGCCTGCCGAGCAACTTGATCTTGATGGTTAAGGCGCATCTATTTCTTCGCATGAGCTTTTTGATCGGATGCGTCAAGAACGAATTCGAATCCGTTCGATAAAATACCGCGCCTACAGGCCGGGAGGTGAAGTTCGCTGCCCCACGACGCGGGCCAGAGAGCGCAGGTAATCGCGGCGCCACCGCCGGTAGCGTGCTTCCTGCACGACAAAGGTCCCGGCAAACGCCACGGCCAGCAAGAGGTAGCAGGAATGGTAAATGACTATAATAGTTATATCGGCAAGAATAATAAGAGGAATGTGCAGCAGCGCGCCGACGCTCAGGATCAGCAGGTGCAACAGCACGCGCGTCTCCGGCGGCCGCCGGTTCCAGATCCACAAGGCGCGCTGCTGCTCCTCGACGCTGAACGGTTCACCGCTGCTTTCAGAGAGCTTGACCAGGGCCGTCGGGTCCAGATCCGGGAACTGATGGAAGATCCAGGAGCGAGGGGAGAGCTGGGGCTTGCTCATTGGTCAACTTCTCCATAAGGGGGTAAGGCTGTCCGCCCAGGGCAGGCCGGCAGCGTGGGTTCAGTATACTCGAATTGGCCGGCTGATCACCCAAAAACAGCGAGCCGGTGCGGAAGGCCCCAACCGGCGCGGCGGGCATCGCGGCCGGTCCCCGTTCGCGCCCCGGCGGGCGGCGGCCGCCTAGAAACCGAGCGCCGAAAGCCCGAAAACCACGACGGCGGCGATGATGCAGTAAATGCCGAAATACCTCCAGCGCCCTTCTTCCAACCAGCGGGAAAGCAACCAGAGCGCGCCCAGGCCCGCAACGAAACTGCAAAGCATGCCGAACAGGCCCGGCAAAAGCAACGCGCCCTCGTGCACGGGCTGAGCCGCGCCCGCGTTGGCCTTGAGCAAGCGCCAAAGTTCACGGGCGATAACGGGAGGGGTCAGCACCACGGCCAGGGCAAAGCTGAATTCTTCGGCGTTCCGTCGCTCGACGCCGAGGAGTAGTCCGGTCGAGATCGTCGCACCGGAGCGGGAAAAGCCCCGGAACGGGAGGCACAACCCCTGAACTGCTCCGATCCAGGCGGCTGAGTGTACGTCGGTGTCGCGTGGCGGCTGGGTCTTGCGCCGGTGCCGGCCGCCTGCCGCCAGGATGAGCAACCCAGCGGCCAACAGTGCCGCGGCGATCAGCGGTAATTTCGAAAACAGGGATTCGATTTCCGCTTTGTCGGCGCCTTTCAGAAATGCTTTCTCAATGACGAGTTGTAACGCCAAGCCAAGCACAACCGTGACCACCGTCGCCGCAATCACGGTGGTCGCCACCTGGGTGAACTTGCGGGGACTCGAAAAATAGTGCCGCCGCCATGACTTCCAGAAGTAAATCAGCACGGCGAGCATCGTGCCGGTGTGCAGCATCACCAGCAGGAACGTCATGTCCGGAGCTGAGGGGTCCAGGCCCATCAGTTTCTCGGCCACGATCACGTGGGCCGAACTCGAGATTGGGAGAAGCTCCGCGGCGCCTTGCACAAGGCCCAACACGATGATTTGCAGGATATGGATCACGTCGGTGGTCGTCTTTTGCGCGTTGTCCTTACGCGGTCAGCGCCGGTTTGGCAAACATCCCGGGCGTATTTCCCCGCAAAAAAGATATTCGCAGCGGTGGCCGGTCTGGCCCATCCGTACCGGTTTCGCCGGCGGGCGGACGGAGGCATTTGTCCACGGGGCCATGGACAAATGCGCCGCTCCGCACGAAACTCGGGATCGTGCGCCGAGTGCGCACAGGCTTTATGAACTATCGAAGATTAGGCAAGACCAACTACGAGATTTCCGAAGTCAGCCTGGGCGCGTGGCAAATCGGCGGCGCCTGGGGTTCTGTACCGGACGAGGACGCCATCCGGGTGTTGAATACGGCGCTGGAGGCCGGCGTGAATTTTATTGACACTGCCGACGTTTATGGCGACGGGCGCAGCGAACGGCTCATCGCGCAGGTGCTGGCAGAGCGCCCCGAACCGGTCCTCGTCGCCACCAAAACCGGCCGTCGCCTCCAACCCCACAACGTGGAAGGCTACAACCGCAAGAACCTGACCGCTTTCGTGGAACGCAGCCTCGAAAATCTTCGTCGCGAAACCCTCGATCTCCTCCAACTTCACTGTCCGCCGACCGAGGTCTATTATCGGCCCGAGGTGTTCGAAATCCTGGTGGACCTGCAGCGTGACGGCAAGATCCGGCATTTTGGGGTCAGCGTCGAAAAAGTGGAAGAGGCGATCAAGGCAATCAATTACCCGGAGCTCGCCTCGGTGCAGATCATCTTCAACGCGTTCCGGCAGCGTCCTAAAGACCTCTTTTTCGGACTGGCCCAAACGGCGGACATCGGGATCATCGTCCGGTTGCCGCTCTCGAGCGGTTTGCTGGCAGGCAAAATCACCCGGCAGACCCAGTTCGCCCCTGACGATCACCGTAACTTCAACCGGTTCGGCGAACAATTTGACCGGGGCGAAACTTTTTCGGGCGTCGACTTTGACGCCGCCCTGGCGGCCGTCGACGCTTTGCGGCTGATCGTCCCTCCCGGCATCAGCATGGCTGATTTCGCCATGCGATGGATTCTGGATCACCCGGCCGTGTCCTGCATCATCCCCGGGGCGCGGAATCCCGAACAGGTCGCGCAGAATGTGCTGGCGTCGGACCTGGCGCCGCTTTCAGGGGAACAACGGCAAGCGGTCGAGGAGATCTACGCCAACCACATTCGACCTCTGGTTCACCACCGCTGGTAAAAGAATGCCACAAATGCCACAAGTGAAAAAATGCCACCAATAGGAAATCAGCCACTTAGCGAACTGGGCGCTACTGATGACGCCCTCACCTGGCGGAGCATTTAGGCCGGAGAATTGAGAAATGTAACGAGCGGAAATCGCAGCGAATGCCACGAAATAAGGCTCTTCATTTGTGGCATTCTTAGACGAGCGGCCGGAACTTTCCGACCTGCTCACACAGTCGTCCGGTAATCTGCCCGAGTGAACAGTGCTCGACGGTGTTAATGAGCTCGGCAAAGACGTTCCGGCCTTTAGCCACCGCTTCGGAGAGTTGATCCAGGCAGCGCTCGCTTTCTCCGGCGTGTCTTTTTTCGAAATCGTTGAGGCGATCCAGATGAAGCTGTTTTTTGGCGGCCGGGGTACGGGTCATGGCGTGATCCGGCCACACCGTCTCACCGTTGCCGTAACGGTTCTGTCCGATGAGAGGGCGCCTGCCGTCGTAAATCTGCCGTTCCAGGGTGTGGGCTGCCGCCTGGATCTGGCTGCGCTGATAGCGGCGCTCGATCGCGCCGAGCACGCCGCCTTGTTCCTCGATGCTTTCAAACTCTTCGAGTACGGCCTGCTCCACCGCCTCCGCGACCAGGCGCATCCCCGGTGAACCCGGCAGGGTATTCATCATATGCCGGAACAAGCCGCTTTCCTCGAGCAAGATGGCTTGCGCGTGGGCCGCGTAGCGGGCGTATTCTTCGCTTGGGGTGGTGAACGGCTCGTCGGCGGCATTGCTGTGGCAGGAATTGGTGGCGTTCATGCAGGCCAGCATCAATTCGATAGCCGTCCGGGTGAGGTTGTTTTTCCAATCGGCGGCGATCAGGGACCGGCCACTGGTTTGGGTGTGAAGTTTCAAGAGCTGAGCTCGGCGGTCGGCGTTGAAGACGTCTCGCATGCCGATGGCCCACACTTTCCGGCAGACCCGGGCCAGGGCGACGTATTCGATGTCTAAAGCACAGTCGAGGAAAAACGAAAGCCGTGGCCCGAACGCGTTCACCTCCATCCCGCGGTTTCGGAAGTATTCCACGTAGGCGAACCCGTTTGAAAGGGTGTAGGCGGCCTGTTGCACCGGCGTGGCACCCGCCTCGGCGATGTGGTAGCCGCTGATGGAGATCGGGTACCAGCGCGGCATGGCGCGCGCGCAAAAATCGACCATGTCCGCGAGAAAACGGAGCGACGGCTCGACCGGAAAGATCAATTCATTCTGGGCCTGAACCTCTTTGAGGACGTCGGCCTGGATGGTGCCGCGCAACTGTGCGAGCACCCCGTCGCCGAACCGTCGTTTGGCTGCGGCCACATACATGGCCAGGAGGATCGGAGCCGGGCCGGAAATCGTCATGGACACGGAAACCTGGGGCTGGTCCAGGTTAAAACCGGCGTACAGACGCTCCATATCGTCAATCGTGTCCACGGCAACCCCGCCCTCGCCGATCTTGCCGAACACGCCGTCCGCAGCCGCGCCGACCCCGTAAAGGGTCGGACCGTCAAAGGCGGTGCTGAGGCGCTTGGAACGCTGGTTGCGGGAGAGGTAATGAAAGCGCTCATTGGTGTCCTCCGGCAAGCCGAGCCCTGCGAAGAGCCGGGTCGGCTCCTCCGGCGACGATGCCGGCGCCGGATTTACGCCCGGTGGCATCGCCTCACCCGGCTCCAGGTATTGTTCACGGTAGGCTGCCGCCGTGAAGGGGAATTCGCCCGGCAAGCCACCCTCCAGAAGATAGCGCAGGACTTCGCCCGGCTCGTCGTACGGCGGCAACGCCAGTCGGGGCAACTCGAGTCCGGTAGGGGTACGCGCCGTACCGATTTGGGCCTTGATCTCCGCCCAGCGCGACATCACCTGGCCGGCATAGCCCGAGTCCTGACGGACCCGCCGGACTTCTTCCTGCACGTACTGGCGATATTCGCGAATCACGGAAACGACCTGGCCAAGTGAACTCATAAGCGAATTTTCAGAAGGTGCGTGAGGCGCAGTGGGCCACAAGACTAACTATGCGCCTTTCACGCACCTTCTGAAAAGGGATTCGAAAAGCCGATCGACCCCGGCGTCGCGGTGGCGATTCGCCTGGGTGAGAAAGAGGGAGACGCCGTCCTCACGATCCCGGAGCCGCGCCTCGAGTTCTGAAACCGCGGTCTTGGCGCCTCGCCGGTCGGCTTTATTGACCACCACGCAATCCGCGACGTCGAGCATCGCGATCTTTTGCAGTTGCAACCGGCTGCCGTAATCGGGCGGCAACACCAGGATCATCCGGTCAACGTAGCCGGGTTTCGCACCGAACGGAATTGCCTCCTGGCCGGTACCGACGGTTTCGATCAGCACGGCTTCAAAAAAGCCCGTCCGGACCAGGTAATCCGACGCGCATTCGGTGGTTGCGTTCACCCCGCCGGCCTGCCCGCGCGTGGCGCTGCTGCGCATGAAAACGCGGTCATGCTGCGAGTAGATCATCGTTGCCCGGTCACCCAGCAAGGCGCCGCCGCCGGGCAGGCTGGGATCGTGGGAGAGGATAGCAACGCGCGAGCCGGAATCGAACGCGTGCAAGAAGCGCAAGACGAGCTCATCAATTAAGGTCGTCTTGCCGGCACCGCCCGGACCCGTGACGCCGATCCTGAGCGTTTTCACCGCCGGCCGCACCCGGGTGGCGCCCGTCGGAGCGGCGGACGCGCCGGGCAGGCCACGTTCAAGGGCGCTCAAGGCCCGGCCGAGCGCCCGGTCAGAGTACGACGGCGGCATTTCGACCGGACCGGAAAAAGCCTCCTCGGAAATCCCTCGGGCGTAAGCCACCACTTCCCTGAGCGGCGTGCCCGCAAAGAAAATGCGATCGACCCCGCGCTGCTCCATGATTTTGGCATCTGCCTGGGTGATCGTGCCGCCGCCTCCGCCGAACAACCGGACGGGCGCCCCGGCCTCAGCCAGCAGCCGGAGCACCTCGGTAAAGAACTCAACGTGACCGCCGTTGTAGCTGGATATCCCGACGGCCCGCACGTCCTCCTGGAGCGCAGCCCGCACGATGTCACGGGCCGGCCGATGATAGCCGAGGTAAACGACTTCAAACCCGTGGCGGATAAATTCGAGGTTAACGGTGTTGACCGCACTGTCGTGACCGTCGCAGATCGGCACGGCCGTTAACAGTCGGGTCGGGGGCATGTGCGGAATATCCGGCATTTTTCGCTTGTGGCATTTATTTTAAGCTTGAGTCCCGCGCACGACTGACAAAGCTAAGGCGTGCTCGGAAGGGGAACGCAAGCGATTGAGGCCTTGGTGATATGTCCGCACTGTGGTGCGTTTTTTACGGCGCGCCGGCCGAATAGCGGGGACGAAAGCTGGCCGGTTCTGTGGTGTCCGGCATTGCCGCCGCACCCGGTCCGGGTCGTCCGGATACGCATGGAACTGGCCGGTAAGAGGTGCAACCTCGACCTGGTTGAGCCGCACGGAGTGCTCCGCCGGCATCAACCCTTTACCCGCTCCGACGGGCCTCTTTGCGCCATACGCCACGAGTTGATGGGCATGTTTTTGGTGCACGCGAACGGCTGGGTCTACCGGCCTTCTGACGGTGCGGCTCGTCCGTGCGTCTGGGATGCCCGGGCCGTTCGACCCGAGCGCGAAGGCATCTCGCTGCGTTTGCTACCCCGGGCCTTGCAGGTGTTTTTTCAGTACCATTCGCCGGCATTCTTTGATCGGCAGGCGATCGTGGTCGACCCTGCACTCGAAGCGACCGTCTGAGTGCGCCCCAGGC
The DNA here is from genome assembly GCA_019243005.1 of Verrucomicrobiota bacterium. Lineage (GTDB taxonomy): Bacteria > Verrucomicrobiota > Verrucomicrobiia > Chthoniobacterales > JAFAMB01 > JAFBAP01. The sequence goes on from JAFAUY010000182.1 coordinate 13,852, forward strand.
CAAGGTAAAGCCAACCGCCGGCGAGGAGCGCCGCGGCCGGGCCGTTACCACTTCGACCCCGCGCCGCCGCCGCCGGTGTCGCCCCCTCCCCCGGAGAACCCGCCGTCGTCGCCGCCACCTCCGCCGCCGGAAAAGCCCCCGCCGCCTCCGCCGGACGGAAAGATCCAAAAGCCTCCACCCGGACGACGGTAACCGTAACGGCGCCGTCCGCGGCCGATCTGGGAGAAGATCAAAAACAGGATCAGAAGCAGAACCAGGCCGCCCCACCCGCTCTGGCTGTGCCGGGCCGCCGCCTCGGTTTGGGCGTGGGTGCGACCCGTGCCCCGGAACTCGCCGCGGGTAGCGGCGATCATCGCGTTTACTCCCGCCTCAATGCCTGCATCGTACTGGCCGGCTTTAAAAGCGGGCGCAATCACGTCCGCCGTGATTCGTTTGCAAATGGCGTCCGGCAGTGCGCCTTCCAGGCCGCGTCCCGTCTGGATCCAGATCTGGTGCTCACGCACGAAAACGAATAAAATGGCGCCGTTGTCCCGGCCGGCCTGCCCGGGTTTCCAGGCCCGGAAGGCATCGGTTGTAAAGCTGAACTGGTCGGTATCAGGCGGCAGGTTCGGAAAGATGGCGACCAGGATCTGGTTGGAAGTCTCGCGTTCAAACGCTTCCAGACGCTTGTCAAGGCGTGCTGCCGTTTCCGGCTTAACCAACGCCGCGTAATCGTTGAAATAGTGCTTCGGCGGTGGAGGAATCTGGGCGGCAAAGGCATGCGCCCAAGCGAGAACGACCGACAGCAGCAACAACACCGCGGCGCCGGCCGGCCGTGCCCCGGTCAGCCGCCTTGTCAGCGGGTCTCCATCGGTACGCCCGTCCCTTTCCTGCGGCCTCGGCGCAACGCTCTTTCCCTCACCACGGATCCGTGCACCCGTTTCCGCTGCCTTAGACGATGTTGCCATTCACCAAGTTCCGGCCGTCCGAGCTCCGGCGCAAGCACCCGGCCGCGATTCGACGTTAACGCCCCTAGTGCCCCGCCGGCGACGGGCTGAACGAAGGGAAACTTACCGAAGGCGCATTCTCGGCGCCCGCCGCACTCTCGAAAAAGGGCTTGGGTGGAAAGCCGAGGATGGGGGCATAAAGCACGGTGGGAAACGTCCTTACCCGGACGTTATAGTTCTGCACGGCCCGGTTGAAATCACCCCGCGCCACCGCGATCCGATTTTCCGTGCCTTCGAGCTGGGCCTGGAGGTCACGAAAGTTGTTGTTGGCCCTCAACTCCGGATAACGTTCACTTACGGCCAGGAGTCGCCCCAACGTTCCGCTCAGGGCATCCTGGGCTTGTTGGAACCGCTGCAAGGCCTGAGAATCGGAAGGTGCCTTCGACGGATCGATGGTCACTTTGGTTGCATTGGCGCGCGCATTAACCACGTCGGTCAGGGTCGACTTTTCAAAATTGGCCGCCCCTTCGACCGTTCTTACCAGGTTAGGTATCAGGTCAGCACGCCGCTGGTACTGGGTTTGCACCTGCGCCCAAGCGGTATCGGCTGCGGCCGAAACTTGCACCAGGCTGTTGTAACTTCCCACGATCAGGCCACCCAGGGCCAGTACGATGACCGCCAGAACCCCTAAGCAACCCAGACCAAAAAGTGCTGCTCTATTCATAAAATAAATCCAATAGCTCCCTGCCGCGCTCGTGCGCCTCGGAGGAGCTTCCTACCCCTGCCGTTGAGGTTTTCAAGTTAATCCGTCGTGAAACTCATCGTTCAGGCCAGGCCGGCCGCTTTTCGACCAAATGGCGAGTAATTTGCGTACACCGTTGACGCGTCATGAAAGCCCGGGTACTATAAACCCCTCAACCAGCCAGAGCACCGGAGGAAGAGAGAATCTTTATGCCAGAGGTAATTGTCCGTAAAGGGGAGCCGATTGATCGAGCGTTGAAGCGGCTCAAGAACAAGCTCGATGCGGAAGGGATTATGGAAGAAGTCCGGAGGTTACGAGCATTCGAAACCCCTAACCAGAAGGTTCGCCGCAAAGCCAAGGCGGCAGCCAAGCGCGGCAAATTAAAGTTCCGCTTCAACCCCTGAGTTTCCCCCCTTCAGAAGCTTTGCATCGAAAACTCCACCTCTGGTGGAGTTTTTTTTCAAACCGCGGCCACGGCGCCGTGTGAACTCTTACCCCGTGTGACCGAACTGATCAACGATTGCCTCGATGAGCCCGTCGATGTCGTATTGGTTCGCCTGGATGTCGACGCGCAACCCGCATTTGCGCATGGTCTCCGAGGTGATGGGGCCGATGCTGACGGTCCGGAGCCCGGGCGGCCAGGGAAGTTGAAGGTTCAGAAAGTTCTCGACCGTGGATGAACTCGTGAAGGTGATGATGTCGGCCCCCTCTTCCCGAAAACGCTTGAGAACCCCGTGCGGATCGTCGGTTTCCGGCACGGTTTGGTACGCGGCGGCTTCATCGACGATGGCCCCCAGGGCGGTGAGGCGTTTTGGCAACACATCCCGGCTGACCTCGGCACGTATCACGAGGATTTTGAGGTTTTCCACGCTTCCCTGCTCCTGAAGGGCACGCACCACGGCTTCAGCGACGAATTCGGACGGTTGCAAGTCCACCCCGAGGTGGTAATCGCGGATTCGTTGTGCGGTAGCAGGGCCGATCGCCGCGATTCGCACGTTGCCGATCTCGCGCAGGTCATCATAGAGCCTAAGAAACATTTCAAAGAAGGCCTCAACGCCATTCACGCTCGAAAAAACCACCCAGTCGTATTGGTAGGCATCGCGCACCAGTTCTCCAAACTCCATCAGGTTTTTCGGCGGAATGATGCGAATCGTCGGGATCTCCAACACATCCGCCCCAAGGAGGCGCAGGCGGTCACTGAGCCCCCCGGCTTGCTTGCGGGTGCGGGTGACCACGATACGGCGCCCGAAAAGGGGCCGTTTCTCGAACCACGCCAACTTTTCGCGAAGACGGACAACTTCACCCACGACCACGACCACCGGCGCGGTAAAACCGTGCGCAACTTCCGTCACATGGGCGAGATCGCTGACCCGGGTCGTTTGCTGGCCCGTTGTGCCCCACCGAACCAGAGCGACCGGCGTGTCCGGAGCCGCGCCGGCCTCCTGAAGGCTGCGCACGATTTCGGCCAGCCGTTCCATCCCCATGAGCATGACGAGCGTGCTTTTGCTCTCCACCAGAGCGCGGTAGTTTACTTCCGACCCGCCCTTGCCCGGATCTTCGTGCCCGGTAAAGACGGTGAACGAAGAACTGTAACCCCGGTGCGTGACCGGAATCCCGGCGTAGGCCGGTGCCGCCACCGCCGAAGTCACTCCGGGAACGATTTCAAACGGCAGCCCGGCTTCGGTTAATGCTTCAGCTTCCTCTCCGCCGCGGCCGAAAACGAACGGATCGCCGCCCTTGAGACGGACGACCACTTTGCCGGCACGGCTCCGGTCAATCAGCAACCGGTTGATCTCATCCTGCGACAATGTGTGCTGGCCCGCCTGTTTGCCGGCGTAAACCACCTCGGCGCCCGCCTTCGCCCACTGCAGGAGGCCCGGATTGCAAAGGTAATCGTAGATTAAAACGTCTGCCTCTTCGATCGCCGCTTTGGTCCGCAAAGTCACCAGTCCCAAATCGCCCGGGCCGCCTCCGGCCAGGATGCATCTACCGTTACTCCTCATAAATTTTTTCCAAGAGGGCGGCCGCCGCACCCCGATGATCCTCGACGGGGACGGCCACTTGGCCCGTTCGAGGCTTGGCGCCCCGGTCGAAGACCACGGCCTGCATGTGCAACGTTCTGCCCTCAGTCCAACTTCGGACCCCCACCGGCACACCGCAACCGCCGTTAACCAACTGCAGAAACCGGCGCTCGGCCTGGGCGCAGTGCCACGTTGACGGGTCATTGATGCGCTCGAGGCAGCCTCTGGCCCGTTGATTGGCCGTATTGATCTCCAGGCCGATGATGCCCTGGCCGGCGGCCGGCAGCATCTCGGGAAGTTCGAGGACATGAAAGCTCACGCCGTTCGACTGCACCACCCCGGGCCCGGTCGCCAAACCAAGCCTCTGCAGGCCGGCTTTGGCCAGCACCAGCCCAAACAAAGAACCATCAGCGGCGAGCTTGGCCAGCCGGGTCGGCACGTTCCCGCGAATTTCACTGACCTGCAGGTCCGGCCGGTGGTAAAGTAGCTGGCACGCCCGGCGGGCGCTGCTCGTGGCAATCTTCACTCCGGCGGGCAACCGGACCAAAGTCGAGAGAGCCCGGGTAACGAGCACATCGGCCGGATCCTCACGAGGTAAGACCGCCGCAAGCTCGAGCCCATCCGGCAGCGTGGTCGGCAGATCTTTGAGCGAGTGCACGGCGACGTCGATCGTTTCCGCGAGAAGTGCCTGTTCGATCTCCCGGGTAAAAAGCCCGCGCTCAAGCGCCGGCCCCGGATCGAGCAAACTGAGGTCGAGCCGGCGGTCGCCGGTCGTCGTGATTTTGACGATCTCGACGGGTACCGCCGGGTCAAGCCGGGCCAGAGCGCCAGCCACTGACCGGGTTTGCGCCATCGCCAAAGCGCTCCGACGCGTGCCAAGCCGCAACATCACCACGGACGCGGGTACTCAAATCTCACCCCGGGGCCCAGCGCCGGCAAACCGCTGGAGGCCTGCTCCAGCCAGGCGCCGAACTCCCGCACGTGCCGCAGCACCAACTGCTCGCCGAGTTCGGCTTCCCGCCGGCGCGCCTCCAGCCCCTTGGCCGCCATGACTTCCAGCGAGTCCAGGTCGTACAGGTATACCCCGTCCAGTTCGTGCACGGCCGGGTCGATGTCCCGCGGCATCGCCAAGTCAATGATAAACACCGGCCGCTGCCGCCGCCGGCGCATGACCGGCTCGAGCTTGGCTGCCGTCAGCAGGAAGTGGGGCGCCGACGTCGAGCTGACCAGGATGTCCACCCCCACGAACTCCTCTTCCCAGCGGTCAAAGCGCACGGCCCGCCCGCCCACCAAGCCGGCCAGGCTTTCGGCCCGCGCAAAGGAGCGGTTGGACACAAACAGCTGCCGAGCTCCCCGCGCCTGAAAGGCCCGCGCGGTTCGCTCACTGGTCTCCCCGGCCCCCAGCAGCATGACGTTGCAGCCCTGCAGGCTGCCAAAGATCTGCATCGCCAGGTCCACGGCCACCGAACCGACCGAGACGCTGCCTTTAGCGATGCCGGTGTTCGCCCGCACGTCCTTGCCCACCTGGAAGGATTTTTGGAACAGCCGGTTGAGGTATTTGCCCGTGACGCCCAGCCGGGCCGCCGCGTGGTAGGCCCGTTTGACCTGGCCGAAAATCTCGGTTTCGCCCACCACCATCGATTCCAGCCCGGCGGTCACCCGGAAGAGGTGGCGCGCGGTTTCAGCCGCCGCCAGCTGGAAAAAGTGCTCCCGGTCCCCCTGGACCAGTTGGCGCTGCAGGCCGGCCAAGACCGTTTCAGGCGTGGGCCGCTCGGGGTAACCGGCCAGATAAAACTCCGTACGGTTGCAGGTGGAGAGGATGACGGCCTCCGCAACGCCCGGCACCGTTCTGAGCCGCTGCAAGGCCTCCGCCAGGACTGCGTCCGGCACGGCGAAACGCTCCCGCACGCTGACGTGGGCCGTCTGATGGCTGAGCCCGAGACAAAAAATGTTCATTCCCTCTAGAGCGGTCGTGTTTCCGAGATAAACCGGATGCCCCAAAATGTACTTAACAGCAGACTAAAGGCGAGAATGGAAAGCCGGGCGACCCATTTTGCGGCTACCCGGCGCTGGCTGCGCGCCAGCAGGATGCCGCCATAGAGCAACCAAACCGCGATCGACCACCCCACCTTCCACGCATCGGTCGCCTGGCCGACGCAGAAACCCGCCGCCAATCCGAGCGAAAGAAAAGCAAAACCCAGCCAGAGCAGGCGTGTGTTCGCCACGGTCAAGGCATTGATCGGCGGTAAGCGAAAAAAAATGCTGGTAGGCTGGCGGGTCTTGAGCTGGCGCTCCTGAAACAGGTACATCGCGCCGGCCACGCAGGCTAACGCGAAAGCGCCGCACGCGATCATCGAAAACGACGCGTGCGCCTCAAGCCACGGATTAACCGCTTGAGGTAAGGCAGGCGGCGAGGCCGGCAGGAACAAGGCCACCAGAGACATTACGGCCACCACGGGGGCGGTAAACCCTCCCAGCAGGGAAAGCCGGTAACTCGATCCCACCACCAGGTAAATCAAGGCGATCGACCAACTCATGAACACGATCACCTCGAACGGATTGGTGATCGGACAGCGCCCGATCGCGTGACCGCGCACGTAGAGAAAACCGGTCTGCAAGACAAAGCCTGCTCCCAAGGCGCACAAATTCACCCAGCGCGGCAGCGCCTTTCCCGTCGCCAGTGCGTACGCGGAATAGACTGATCCAAAGAGAAAAAAGAGCGCGGCGAGCAAAACCCAGACGCGATCCGGCTCGGCACTCACAACGCTTACAAAAACAGGGTGCATGAACGGAAAGAACTGCTACGGTCGGCCAACTATGAGCCGGATATCCGTTGCACAGCTCCAGGCGGCCATTCGCGACGTCCCAGATTTTCCGAAACCTGGAATCATCTTCAAGGACATAACACCGATTTTGTCAGATCCAAAACTCTTTACTGCCGTAATCGACGTTCTTGCGGAAGAAGCCACCAAAAGCCGGCCGGACAAAATCGTTGGGATCGACGCGCGCGGGTTCCTTTTCGGCGCAGCGGTCGCCTACAAGCTGAAGTGCGGATTCATCCCGGTGCGTAAGAGAGGCAAGCTGCCCTACAAGACCTTTTCGTTCGCCTATGAACTCGAGTACGGGACGGCGGAGATGGAGATGCACGTCGACGCCATCTCCCCGAGCGAGCGCGTGGTCCTGGTTGATGACCTGCTGGCCACGGGCGGCACCTCCGGGGCGGCCGTCCATCTGGTCCAGCAGACGGGCGGGACGGTCGAGGCGGCGCTGTTTTTTATTGAACTCTCGTTTCTGAACGGGCGTGCACGTCTGGGCGGCGTCCCTGTCCACACGCTCGTGCGGTTCTGACGCACGCGCTGCCATGCCATGGTCCGTTTCGTGTTCGGCCGTGCGCTGAGCCTTTTCGGCGTCCTGTTCTGCGTCGTGACGGCGACTTTTTTCCTGGTTCACCTGATGCCGGGCGGCCCTTTCGACCGTGAGCGCAAACTTCCGGAGCAGGTCGAGGCCCAGCTGCGCGCGAAGTACCGGCTCGACGGGCCGATCCTGGCGCAATACGCGAATTACCTTGGCGACCTGATGCATGGTGACCTGCGGTTGTCGACCAAGTACCGGAATCGTTCGGTCAACGAAATCCTGGCCGACGCCCTCCCCGTCTCCGCCACCTTGGGCGGAATTGCCTTCGCCCTCGCCGTGACGGCCGGGGTTACTTTCGGCAGCCTCGCCGCCGCCGCGCGCCAACCCTGGGTTGACCGCGCCGTGATGCTGCTGGCCCTGGTGGCGATCTGCCTGCCGTCGTTCGTCATCGGGCCGTTGCTGATCCTGCTCCTCTCGTTCACGATCCCGTTGCTGCCGGTCGGCGGTTGGGGAGACGCACGCAGCCTGATCCTGCCCTCAATCACCCTGGCGGCCCCTTACGCAGCGTACATCGCCCGCCTGACGCGCGCGAGCATGCTCGAAGTCCTCGGCCAGGACTTCGTGCGCACGGCTTGCGCCAAAGGGTTGAGCAACTTCAGGGTGGTTTGCCGGCACGCGCTCCGGGTCGGAATCCTGCCGGTCGTATCTTACCTCGGCCCCCTTGCGGCGAACCTTCTGACCGGTTCGATCGTCGTTGAAAGCATCTTCAGCATCCCCGGAGCCGGCGGATTTTTCGTCAACTCGGTGCTGAACCGGGACGGCTTTTTGCTGGCCGGGGTGGTGATCGTTTACTGCACGCTGCTGGTGATCTTCAACCTGGTGGTCGACCTGCTCTACGGGCTGCTTGATCCCCGGATCGTTTTGTATGAGTGAGGACCGAACCCGATTCCGCGGGTTGCCACGGGCGCCGATTTGGGGGCCGGCGGCAGTCATTGCGGCGATGACCTTGCTCGCCGTGCTTGGCCCGGCGCTCCTGCCTGCCCAATTGGGAGACGTTTCCCGTGACAGCTTCCTGCCGCCCGGCCCCGGGCACTGGTTCGGCACCGACCTCAACGGCCGGGACTTGTTTTATCGCGTTCTGCTCGGGGCGCAAATCTCCCTGCTGGTCGGTGCGGCCGGTGCGGCGATAAGCTTCGGGGTGGGCGTCACCTATGGATTGGTGGCCGGCTACGCGGGCGGCACGCTCGACTCGGCTTTGATGCGCATCGTCGACGTGCTTTACGCAATCCCGCGCCTGATCTTTCTGCTCGTCCTGGTCAGCACCCTGGATCCCCTTTTGCGACGTCTGCTTGAGACCAGCGGGCTGCGCGCCTGGATCGGCTATTCAAAGATCATGATCCTGGTGCTCTGCCTCGGCCTTACCGAGTGGCTGACGATGGCACGAATCGTGCGCGGTCAGGTTCTCAGCCTGAAAGCCCATCCTTTCGTAACGGCTGCGCGCGCCCTTGGGCAGACTCACGCGGGCATCATCTTCAACCACCTTTTGCCGAACCTGCTGGGAATCGCCATCGTTTACCTTACCCTGACCATTCCCGCCGTCATTCTGGATGAGTCGTTCCTCAGCTTCCTCGGCGTAGGCGTACAGGCGCCGCTGGCCAGTTGGGGCCTGCTCTTGAGTGACGGCGCGCAGGCCATCAATCCCATCAAAGGTTATTGGTGGCTGCTGATCTTTCCGGCCCTCGCCATGGCGGTTACCCTGCTCGCACTGAATTTTCTCGGAGACGGCTTGCGGGACTCGCTCGACCCCCGGCGAAGACGGTGACCGGGCACCCGGCGGTTATTGCAGCCATAACTCCCACTAAGCGCCAGAGTTCTCTGCACGGATGTAGAAAGGGGTTACGTTCCGAAGGGGCGCGATCGTTTTTAAATGCCCCTGCAGGCATTAATATTACCCGGCTGAAATCAGCCGTCCGCCGGGAGAGGCGCGACACCCTGAAAAAGTGATGACAAACGGAGCTCGGCGCCGATACTTGCAGGCTACCCCAGGTAATGCGGGTACAGACATTCGACGATGGATTTACTGACAGAATTGAGCGACTCGGTGGTTTGCGGCGACGGTGCCATGGGCACGGAACTCATGGCCGCGGGCGTTTCGATGGATGCCTGTTTTGAAGAGGTCTCGGTCACCCAGCCCGGACTGGTCGCGGACATTCACGCCGCATATGTGGCGGCGGGCGCACGCCTGATCGAAACGAACACGTTCGGCGCCAACGCGATCCGGCTTCATCGCCACGGCCTGGAACAACGGGCGGCGGCTTTCAACCACGCGGCGGTCCGATTGGCCCGCCAGGCGGCTGCGGGCAGGTCCGTGTACGTGGCCGGCAGCGTCGGGCCGCTCGGCATCACCCTCGAAGAGGCCGAAGCGGCGCACATTGATCCCGCCCAGGCATTTACCGAACAGCTGACCGCCCTGCTGGAGGCCGGCATTGACGCCATCTTTTTCGAAACGTTCATCGATTTCGAGGAAATCCGCCTGGCCCTTAACCAGCTGCGCAGGCTGGATTCCGCCATCCCGGCGATTTGCTCCCTCGTCTGCTCGGAGGAGGGACGGTTGCCCTCAAGCCTGCCGGTGGTGCAGGCTTTTCGCGACCTGACCCGTGCCGGCGCCCACGTCGTCGGCGTGAACTGCGTGACTGGTCCTCACGCCATGACGCGCATCCTGCAGCGCATTCCCGGCGACTTCATCCTGAGCGCTTTTCCCAACGCCGGTTACCCGCGTTACCAGGACGGCCGGTTCCTGTACAATCCTGCCCCCGAGTACTTCGGCAATGCCGCCAGGGAGTTTGTCGCCCACGGGGCGCGCCTGATCGGCGGGTGCTGCGGGGTCGGCCCCGCTCATATCCGTGAAATGGCGCGCGCGCTGGCGGACCTGAAACCGGTCCGGTCCAAACCGGTGATTTCCAACCTGCGCGTTCCGGAGGACAGCCGCCAGAAAAGACCCGCCGAAACCAGCATCCTCGACCTGATGGCGCGCGGCGACCGGGTCATCGTCTGCGAACTTGATCCGCCGAAAACGCTGGATCTCGAAAGATACTATGAGGGCGCCCAGACGCTGGTTGATGCCGGCGCCGACGTCATCACCCTGGCGGACAATTCGCTCGCTATTCTGCGGGTAAGTAACCTGGCGATCGCCGCGGTGCTCAAACAAAAATACAACATCATGCCCTTGTTGCACCTGAGTTGCCGGGATCGCAACCTCATCGGGCTGCAAAGCGAACTGATGGGCATCGCTGCGCTCGGCATCCGGCACGTCCTGCCGTTAACGGGCGATCCGGCCAAGTTCGGTGACCAGCCCGGCGCAACGTCCGTTTATGACGTCAATTCCATCCAATTGATGCAGATCATCCGCGGCCTTAATCAAGGGTACAACTTCGCCGGGAAAACGATCAAGTACCCGACCCACTTCGTCGTCGGCTGCACTTTCAACCCAAACGCGAAGAACCTGGACGCCCAGCTTAAGCGCCTGGAGCGAAAATTGGAAGCAGGGGCCAGCTACGTCATGACGCAGCCCGTTTTCGATCGTACACTGGTGAAAGCGATGTATGAACACACGAAAGGCTTCGGGGTACCGATCCTGACCGGAATCTGGCCGCTCCTCAATCACCGGCAGGCGGAGTTTTTACACCACGAGGTTCCGGGCATTGTCGTCCCGGACGAGGTGCGTGCGCGCATGGCGGGCCACCCGGGACCAGAAGGGCGCAAGCTCGGGGTGGAAATTGCCAAAGAAGTCGCCCGAACCGCGCTCGATTATTTTCCGGGCGTCTACCTGATCACTCCATTTCTCGCGTATGACACCACCGCCGAACTCGCCCAGTTCGTCCGAGGTCTATCCTAAGTTTGGTTGGACCTGGATCATCCAGGTGGGCGGGTTGTTGCTGGCCTTCGTGGTGGTTTTTTTCCTTTCGATGCGCTACCCCTTGCTCGAATGCCTGGGCAACGCCCGGAGCGCAATTGAACACCTCGGCGTCTGGAGCGGCCTCGTTTACCCGTTTGCCTACGCCGTTTGCAATTTGCTGCTGCTGCCGGGCGGTATCCTCAGCATCGGGGGCGGTTTTTTCTTTGGGCTCTGGTGGGGATTTATCCTTGTACTGGGAGGCAATCTGCTCGGCGCGGCGGCGGCCTTTATCATCGCGCGGCGCCTCGGGCGCCAGCGAATCGAAAAACTGCTGCGCACCAACCGGCGCTTGCACCTGCTCGATTACGCGATCAGCCGGCACGGTTGGAAAATCGTGGTTCTCTCGCAGCTCAATCCCCTGGCGCCGTCGAGCCTGCTCAATTACCTGTACGGCCTCACCCGGGTGGACCTGAAAAAATGCCTGCTCTGGATTGCCCTTGGACAGACGCCGGGGCTATTCCTTTACACGTTTATCGGCACCCTCGGCCAGTTCGGCATCGAGATGGCGCGAGGCAACCGGCATCCCTTTTTCCACGATTACCTGGTCTGGGGGGCGGGGTTCGTTCTGACCATCCTGACCACCTACCTGCTCGGACGGCTCGCGCGCCGAATAATGGACGAGGTTGACTCTGAAATGGATGAGCCGTCTTGACTGTCGCGCAATCCGGAATAGCTTTAAACAAGGTTGGGTCAGCGGATGAATTGTTCTGCTTCCACGGTCGCAAAGGCCGATTATCAGGTTTATTTAGACTATGGCGCTGACTCTTTTTTGGGATATTTCGGCCAACTTACCTTGACTGAAACCAGCCTCCGTTTCAGGTCGCGCTGGCGCTTTAACCTCGGAACGCAACTCGCCGTCCGGCTCTGCATCGAGAGCCGCGCAGCCAACGAACCGCGCGTCTGTGAGGAAGTGACCGGGATCGTCGTCAGCTGTGATCCGCTGCTGGATGAGCCAACCTGGTACGAGATGGTCGTGCTCTTCCTGGACCTGTCTTC
>JAFAUY010000052.1 GCA_019243005.1 Verrucomicrobiota bacterium
TGAACACCTCACCGCGGAAGAAATCGAGTTTCTGCGGTGGAAAGCGGAACGCTGGATGAAGTGCCGTCATTTACCGGCGGTGTTTGCGCATGACCCGCTCTTTGTCATTCGCAATGCCCTACGCATGGTCGCGTTCAATTTCCGCGGGAGCACGGTCAAATCGTTCCTCGGAATGGAACAGGAATTTAAAGCGTTTGAGCGCTACCGCGTCCTCCGTCGGGCCGAGCGGAACTATGTCTAACCCTGGTAGGCTCAATCTCCCGCCCAATTCAGGAGACCTTCGACCGGCTGCCCTTAGAAAGGCGGTGCCGGGCTACCGGTTGCCAGCGTGGCTGGCTGCAGTCTGTCGATTACGGCCCATTTGTCACAATACCCGGACGGCGGCGAGGTTCGACCAGCCCAGCTCATCGCCAAAACGAGGTCACCCCTAACATCATTCGCTGCCGCCGCTCGGTGCCTACCCCGAACCGCCCCATGGCTTATACCGCTCACTCGCTTGCCACTTCCGGTCTCAGCTCCTTAGAGGACCCTGGCCCACGCGGGCTCGTGCCGCAGGGCCTTTCTCCGCACGACTCCCCCCCATCCGCTGGAATCGCCGCCGATCCGGTTGATGAGCTGCGAGCTGCCATTCATCCTGCCGACGGCAGAGTCCTGGTGCCAGGCACTGATCCCATCCCTGAGAATCGGTTGGTGTTTAACCTGCGAGTGGCGGTGATACCCCGTGTCCTGGTCCAAGCCAAAACTCCCCAAGCCGTTCGCGAATCGATTGCCTGGGCAAAGCGGCACGCGGTCCCGCTCTGCGGACATAGCGGTGGGCATTCGTACGAGGGGTTCTCCTCGGTTGCAGGGCTCGTCATTGATGTGGGCGACATGAACGGCATCTCGGTTGATACGACCAAGCAAACCGTGACCCTTGGGGCGGGGTGCCGGTTGGGAAATGTGGCCGAAAGGTTGTTCAGGGATGGGTTGGCCCTTCCGGCCGGTACCTGTGCGCCGGTCGGCATCGCCGGTCTTGCCCTCGGCGGTGGCCACGGGGTATCATCTCGCAAATTCGGGTTGACGACAGACAACCTGCTCTCGGTTCGCCTGGTCGACGCGTCTGCCGCAGAACTGCGCGCAAACTCAACCGAGAATACGGATCTATTCTGGGCCCTGCAGGGTGGCGGCGGCGGAAACTTCGGCGTCGCCACGGAGTTTGTGTTCAGAATCCACCCGGTTGGTCGCGTCATCGTCTTCCGAATCCGGTGGCCAGCGGCAAAGGCCGCCGTGGCCCTCGCCAAATGGCAAAACCTGGTGCCTGCGGCCGCAGATGAACTCGGCTGCATTTTCGCGATCGAAGCGGGCCCCAACGGCATCGCCGGCGTGCGTTGCGGGGGGCAATTCTTACCGAAAAACGCGGGCGAGATCCCGGAAGAGGCGCAGTTGTTGAACCTTCTACGTCCCCTCACTTCCATCGGCGCGCCAACCGTCACGACCAAATCGCTGAGTTTCATTGAAGCCGTCCGGTACTTCGCGGGCGACGGCGACAAGACACGGGTCTACTTTAAAGCGAAGTCAGACTATGCCGTCGAACCGTTGACCGGCCAAGGCATTGCGGCCCTATTGGCAGCGCTCAACCGTTCCGCTGCGCCGGTCACGGCCATTTTTGAGGCGTATGGCGGGGCCATTAATCGCATCCCGGCCAGCGCGACCTCCTTTCCACACCGGGGCACCACGCAGTACTGTCTCCAATACTTCGCGCAATGGACCTCGAACGCGCGGAGCGCCCTTACGGTTAAAGCCATCCGGGAACTTTACGCGTCCATGCGTCCTTACTTTCCAGGCTTTTCCTACGTCAACTATACGGATCTGGACCTGCCGAACTGGGCGGAAGCGTATTATAAGGAAAACCTGGCGCAACTAAGCCGAGTCAAAGAGAAATACGATCCAGAAAACATTTTTCGCTTCGCGCAGAGCATTCCGCCGCCGAACCCACGCCCGCAAGGATGACGTCCTTAAGGGTATGAGAGCGGGCCGTGACCTCCAGAGGGCTGGGCGGGCGTGGATAAAGTGACGGCGAAAACGGTCGGCGCACACCTCCAGTTTCCCAGGTAGACTTGGGTCCGACCTTTGGCCGCATCCCAGTCCGGGAAACATCCCGTGAGCTCGTAACGATCGACCGAAACTGATTCAAGGCGACATTAATTTTGCATTCCACTTAGCACCCCCGGAGCTTAGGCAGAAGGTGGGGACGGTTTCCTGAGCGGATGTCGATTGCAGCTAGAAAGGCGGCCCGGCCGGTACCGGGCCGTCTCCGCGAAAGGCCGCCACGCGCTTGTTAAACGCTTATCAGGCGACCCACGAAGGTAAAGCGCCCCACCACCGTTCCTCTCCCGTCCCGGGGTCCGTTAACGTTCCGCAACTGACCG
>JAFAUY010000231.1 GCA_019243005.1 Verrucomicrobiota bacterium
ACTTCCGCAGGCGATGCGATCACCGTGGTGCAACCCAGATCCATCCTGCTATTGCGGGCCAAGCAGCCCTAGCCGATGCCACTGCGCTGGCAAGTGCGGCTGGACAGTCTTTGTCATCATTTAAATTTCTGCAGGATTGGCTGCCAATCGCTGATGCGCTCGGTGCAGCTGATCCGGCCATGCTTCCCAACAGCCCGAGACCTTTTTGCAGACCTCGTCGAATCATCATCCGGTCCATTACCGAGGTGTGGGGTTCAAAAACCTGCCGGCTGGGGGCACGGTGCACCTCACGCCTCGATTACACAGGCACCTGTCGTTGCGGCGGCGGGTTAATCCCTATCGCGCAGCGCCGCTGTAGTGATCACCGCTTGCTTCGACCATGGTGATGATCACGTCGGCGATGGATGGTACTGCCCCATGGCGCCGCCGGATCGCATCAGCCACGATCCCGGTCCACCCGGTCTGGTGCGAGGCGCCTAAACCGGCGGCATTGTCACCGTGGAAGTACTCGTTGAACATCAGGTTGTCTTTCCAGTTCGGGTCCTGTTGAAGCCGCTGCACCCAGCCAAAGCAGGGCCGTCGGCCATCCGGGCCGACCAGAAAGATCGACACAAGCCGGCTCCAGAGGTCCGCAGCGACGGCGTCGAGGCTAAGCCGGCGTCCGGATCCCGTGGGATACTCCACGGTGAGGTCGTCGCCGAAGAAGCGGTGGTAACGCTCCAGCGCGCTGGTGACCAGATAGTTCAACGGAAACCACACGGGCCCGCGCCAATTCGAGTTCCCGCCGAACATGTCGGTGGTCGACTCAGCTGGCTCGTAGTCCACCGAAGCGCGCACCCCTTCCACCTCAAACTCGTAGGGATGATCGCGATGGACGGCCGAGATCGCGCGCAGCCCGTACGGTGACAAGAATTCCTCCGGGTCGAACAGCTTGCTAAACAGTCGCATGAGCCGATCGATATCCACGACGCCCACCAGCAGCCTCCGGCGCCCTGGATCTCCGCGCAGTAAACCGGCTTCGATGAGCTTTGCAGCATCGGGCGGTCCCTGGCGGTTCAAAAACTCGGCAAATTGTTTCCGGGTGGCCGTGGCAATGTCCAGAGCCTGCTCGTCGATCACGGTAACGGCCAGCATCGGAATGATGCCGACCATCGAGTGCGCCTTAACCGGCACGTGGCCACCGTCAGGAGTGACGATCCGGTCGTAGAACAGGCCGTCGCCGTCATCCCACATTCCCTGGCGGTCGAGGGCTGTGCGGATGTCGGCGAAGTGCTCAAGGAACTTCTCAACCAGATCCAACGCGGGCCGATAGCCGGTATGGTGAAGAATAGCTGCAATGGTGGTCATTGCCAGGGCGTAGGTGGCCATCCAGCCGGTGGCGTCGGCCTGCTCCAGCGTGCCCCCCACCGGCAAGTGCGAACGGTCGAGTGGGCCGATGTTGTCCAGCCCCAGGAATCCGCCCTCAAACAGGTTCGACCCGGTGGAATCCTCACGGTTGACCCACCAGGTGAAGTTGATCAGCAGCTTGTCGAAGACCCGGCTCAAGAAGTCAACATCGCGACCGCCGTCAATGGCGAAGACTTCCAAGGCGGCCCAGGCGTGCACCGGAGGATTGACGTCACCGAAATCCCATTCGTAGGCGGGCAAGGCGCCGTTGGGATGCTGGAACCATTCGCGGCATAGCAACAGCAGCTGATACTTTGCGAACGTTGGGTCGACGTGTGCTAAAGCGACGCAATGAAAAGCGAGATCCCAAGCGGCAAACCACGGATATTCCCACTTGTCCGGCATGGACATGACATCGAAGGCGTCGAAGTTGCGCCATCGGGCATTGCGTCCAGACAGCCGGGAGGCCGGCGGCGCCGGCTGAGCGGGGTCGCCGTCGAGCCACCGAGCGACGTTGTAGTAGTACAGCTGCTTGCTCCACAGCATCCCGGACAAGGCCTGGCGCAGCACGATCGCCTCGTCAGCAGAGGCGGACTGCGGGGTCAGCTCGGCGTAGAACTCATCGGCCTCGGCACGGCGCGCCGCGGCGATCTGCTCGAAAGCGGCGCCCAGCGCCACCGCAGGATCCGGACCCGACCCCGCCGGACGCAACCGAAGCCGCACTTCCACGGTGGAGCCAGACGCCACCGCAACGCGGTACCAGGCGGCGCACTTGGTGCCTCGGCGGGCCGGATTCACAGTGGCCGCGCCGGACACGACGTGGTCGTTGATCCCGTCTTTGGGATACGGGGTGGCCGGCGAAACGCCGTAAAGGCGATGATCGTTCGTCTCGTTTTCACAAAACAGCAGCACCGGCCCGGCCCCACCCGGTCCGGGACCAGCTATCAGTTCCAGCTCACCAAGAAACGGGTGGTGAATACCAACGCGGACGTCCCCCGTCGCGGCGAGCTCGGGCCTCGGTGCGCCGAGGTCCCAGGACCAGGTGTTGCGAAACCAGACTGTCGGCAGCACGTGCAGCGTCTCCCGTTGTGGTCCGGCGTTCGTGATCTGCACCGACATCAGCAAGTCGGTGGGATTCGCCTTCGCGTAATGCACCTCAACGATCCAGTACCGGTCGTCGTCGAACACCCCCGTGTCCAGCAACTCATACTCCGGGTCCCGCTTTCCGCGCTTGCCGTTTTCGACCAGGAGGTCCTGGTAGGGGAAGGCGACCTGCGGATAGTGATAGCGCCACCGATTCCAGGCATGGCTCGGTACGGTATCGAGATACCACCAGTATTCTTTGACGTCCTCGCCATGGTTGGCTTCTGTCCCGGTCAGTCCGAACGCCCTTTCCTTGAGAATGGGGTCGCGTTGATTCCACAGCGCCAGGCCCAGGCACAGTCGCTGCTCGACGTCACTGAATCCGGCTAGCCCGTCCTCGCCCCACCGGTAGGCCCGGGAGCGGGCGTGATCATGCGGCAGGTAAGTCCAGGCCTGGCCCTCACCGCTGTAGTCTTCCCGGACGGTTCCCCACTGGCGCTCGCTCAGATAAGGCCCCCACAGATACCAGTCGCTCGCCTGTCGCATCCCCACCTGCGACAGGTCGAAGCTGTTCACCCTCTCCCGCTCAGTTCCCATGGTCTCCCCTCAGCCGGTCACCCTCGCCACCGCGGACGCCAAGCACACCCGGTGACGATCCGATTGTGGATGTTCACGTGGTCTGCGCC